>JALVEA010000227.1 GCA_027008665.1 Thiotrichaceae bacterium
ATATCTATTTTTTGATGCCAAAGTTGTTGCATCGTCTGTGTATGCTGGCGAAGTTCGCTACTATTATAAAAATGCAGATTGCCAGCGAGGCTTGAGAGGTTAAGTAATTGTTGTTTCTTTAGTATTCGTTGCAACTGAAGTGCAACAGGTTTGCCAGTTTCTACTATCTGTATATCATCACCGACGATAATACGAATGGTATTATTGAGAAAGGGGTAGTGTGTACAACCGAGAATAAGCGTATCAACCTGTTGTTGTAATAAGGGCAATGTGTATTGCTTGATAAGTTGACGAGTATCATAACAGTCTAAATGATTCGCCTCCACTTTTTCTACCAAACCGGGGCAGGGCTGAGCTAATACTTTAGTGTGTGGAGCATATTTGATAGTTAAAGAGGTTAAGCGCTTGCTTTGAAGGGTTCGTTGTGTGGCTAACACTCCAATAACACCTGTTTTACTTATTTTGGCGGCAGGTTTGATGGCAGGCTCTAATCCTACTATAGGAATAGGCAATTGCTCCCTTAAAGAATCGACCGCAGCGGCGGTTGCAGTATTACAGGCGACGACCAGTGTTTTAATATTTTTTTTAAGTAGAAAGTTAGCTATTTTCTGTGAACGCTGTTTTATATAGGCTCTGCTTCTCTCGCCGTAAGGTGCATACTTGGAGTCTGCTATATAAATGAGATTCTCATGTGGAAGAAGTTTATGGATTTCTCGTAAAACCGATAGTCCACCCATTCCAGAGTCAAATACACCGATAGGCCGGGTATTGGAATTATCAATCATTGTTTAATTAACACTTTCTATTATCAAAGGAATGTAAGATTTATCTTATTGTACCCCGATGTCTATCGGGAGTATGGGAAAAGATAAATCTTTCATTTCTTCTCAGTCTAACTATTTTAACGACCATGCAAAAAGCTAATTAAAGCATTATATTTAGGTGATGAATGTTGCTCAACATTATCCAGCATACCAAAATAGCTGTGGTTATTAATAGTTGCAATACCATTGAAGTGCATTAGCAAACCACCGCCTTGATTTCTCCATGTATTGAGATAGCGACTATAGGCCTGTGCCATGCGAGGATTTTGATTCGCTTTTGCGAAGAACTCAAAGATTTTCTCATCATGAATAACGTGAGGACGATCAACACGTAGTAAATGCTGTCCCCCTTCATAGCCTAGTAATTTCAAACCATGTTTACGGGCAAGTTTAATATTGGGTTTAATACGCACCTCTGTTAGACGCTCCATTGCTCCGCCTGCGTATTGATCTTTAATTAATCCACCGCGCAGTATTTCTGTAAACAGATTATTCATGCCTCTGCCACCTTGACGCGACCAGTTACGAACCAAGTTGCGGTTTTCGATCCGCGCAATATAGTCACCAAAATAAGGGCCAACTGCATAGGCATCAATATACTTAGAGCAAGGCTGACCGCCGACTAAAGGACAGCTAAGGGCTTCTTCTCCCAATGTTGGTCCACCTGCGTAAGAGGAAAGCACGCAGACAACATCATTACGACGACCTCCAAATACTTGTTTCCAAATTCCACACATCTCTTTAGTACGTTTGCCTAAATAATTCAGTGCAAGCTTCATTTTGCGTGAATTAGAACTTAATTTGGGATAAGCCTGAGGCCATAATCTAAGCCCTTCTCGTGCCGCATAATGAGTAGCAGGATACATCATATTCCAAACCTCATTAGAATACTCAATATAAACTTTCTGTCCACGTTTTAAGCGTTGTTTAACTGTGCGTGCAAAGTTACTAATAAAATTATTAGTTGCCAAATGTGGCATAGAAAACCAAGGGGCAGCATTAATCGTATTAGCAAGATCAACCATGGTTTCTACAGGCATTCCAGCATTATTATAATAGTGTGCATTAGCGGGGGTAGTGCGTTCATTCCAATTTGCAAGCTGGGTGTCTTTGGTGTTTTGCCACGGCATAAAGCGTAATGCATTAAAAGGGCGAATGGTGCGGATATATTCAGGATTAAATTGTTGTGATTGATAAATATGCTCGTATTTTTTAGGAATAACCTTAATGTCACGAATATAATTACGAGGATTAACAGAAGCAAGATGAATGCGAAGACCTTTAGAGGAGGTAAGTTTAAAATCAATCCGTCCTGGGCGTTGTTGAGTAACATTGAGCCCACCATGAACGCTAATCTCTCCTTCTCCTTTATAGGTAACAAAATAATCACCTAATGGAAAGTGGGGAGGCATATCCCAAATACTATTAACAGTAGTAAAAATAGGTGATTCGCCACGAGTAGGTAAGCGTGTGACCCAGCCATTTCGATCAAGAGAGACCAAATGTGACTCATTGGTATTAAAGGCAATACGTTTAGTACAACCGGGATCAATAGGGCGATTTTGCTGCCAGTTAAATTCACAAGAGGTAATCCAGCCACGTGATACTTTAAAAATATCGATAAAAGGCACGGAAGAGGTGAGTTTATGTAAGGGGCTTACATTAAGACCTAATCGATTTCCAGGGTTGGCTTGCAGTGTATTGGTCAAACCTAGCAGGGTTAAAAACACTAGCGCTATTTTGATCATCCGTGTTGTATATTTTGTTGCACTCATAAGTATTCCTTTTACTTTGTAATGGTACAGTGAGAGTTTATGAAATTATTTATTCTAAAAAGTTTACTTTAAATGACAATAGGTAAAATTTTTAATCACAGGAGGCTTGTTGCAACCATTTTCCTGACGAGTCAACCTACTAGTTTAGCAATAGTTTGATTATTTGCACGTTCTGATTAGTTGATTTCATCAGCTAATATAATCTGTTTGATCTATTTATCCTATTTTTTATCAAGACTGAGTGTATGCGACTATTCTTCCAACAAAACAAAAAAGAGAGTGAGAGTCTCAATAACCCGATAAAACAAAAAATCTAGTTATAATTTTAACTTATTAATAGTATGAGTCAAT
>JALVEA010000228.1 GCA_027008665.1 Thiotrichaceae bacterium
CGGTCACTATTTTTCTAATGGTGATTCATCAAATGATGGCGATGGCTACAATACTAACGCTAATATCAATGGTCATCTTCATAATAAGATAGGTTTTAATCTTGATGTTCGAAAATCAAAACGTGATTCTGTTGATAGCAAGATAAAATCAGGGCAGTCTGCCATTGAAGGGCATGAAAACGAACAATTTTCACTAGGGCTATCCTATAAGCTTAATCAAAATCACGCTATAACGCTGGATTATAATAATGGAAATGAAAACCGTTGGCTTGATACAGCAACTCGTCGAAAAAAACGCTATCAAAGCCGTTATGATATCGATAAAGACCTACTTTCATTAGCTTGGAAAGGTACATATGGGGACAAAAAAGTAAGTTTACGTGCCTATAATAGCAAAGTTAAAGTCACTAATAAGGCAACAAATGGGGTAAAAGCAACCGCACCGCAAGAGCTTAAAGATAAAACACTCGAAGGGAGCTTCTTATTTCCAGTGGGGGATAAGCAGTTTATTACCACAGGGTTTGAGCATAGAAAGGAAAAATTAATTAATTCTCGCTTAAAAAAAGGTGAGGATGAGGTGACATTCAAATCAATTTATCTTCAAGATGAAATTGACTTAACAGATAATCTGCTATTTACCCTTGGTGCTAGAGTGGATGATCATAGTGTTTTTGGTAATGAAACCAGCCCAAGAGCATCGGTTGTTTGGAATATAAATGACAAGCTAGCCTTTAAAGCCAGCTATGGTCATGGTTTTAAAGCACCGAATATAAAACAAGCATCAGAGGACTATATTTTTAGACTTGGAACAATAAAAGTCACTGGAAATAACAAGCTAAAACCTGAAACCAATAATGCCTTTGAAGTGGGCGCAAATTACCATACCGATAGATACAGTCTTGATGCGACCCTTTTTGATAATAAAGTAAAAAATCTAATCGAATTAACAGGCCCAATTACAGACAGAAGCTATAAAAATGTGAGTGAGGCACGTTTAAAAGGTCTTGAACTTGCCTCAGCGATTAATTTGACTCAAAAGCTACAATTAAAAACCAGTTATCAATATCTTGATGCTAAAGACGGTGATGGCAATGCACTAAAACATCGTCCCAAACACAGTGTTTCAAGTAGCCTTAGCTGGGATCTAAAGCAGTGGAAATTAAATCTAGGTGCTGAATATGTCTCTAAACAAGTGATTGAACACAATAGAGTCTCTAGCAATGTTCCAGGATATACACTATGGAATGCAACTATGAGTAAAAAAATTAATAAGCATTTAGAGGTTAGTGCAGGAATAGATAATTTAACCGATATACGTCTTGAAGATAAATCTCCCGCTTTTTTACATGAGGAGTATCCTCGAACAGTCCGTTTAGAATTACGAGCTAATTTTTAAGTCACTCTTATTGCTTACTCACTCTTTGCAATACAATGTATACGGAGTTCCTTTATGTTTGTCCGCATTGTTACATCTAAATGGGTTCTATTGTTTTTGCTCTTTTTGACTAGTCTCTGTCATGCATCTCCTCAAGCAAATAGCAATATAAATTCTCAGACTCAAGCCTTAGAGAAGCAAACGACAACTTGCCTATCACCTAATTTTTGGTTGAAAAATAACTGCTGGGTTATCGTAAAAGAAGCAGAGGAGGATTGTCTTGTAGAACCGATTATTATGGAGCTAGAAGATCAGCCAGTGTATTGCCCGAAGTCAAAAATCAAAAAAATAAAGAATAGCAATACTACAGACTATGCTTTCAAACTTAAAAATCTACAAAGCAAAGATATAAAAGAAGAGATACAGGGCGTTATTGCAATGGGAAGTTATTATCTCCTTGGCTATAAATCTGGCAAAAAAATTATGCTTCCTGGATTAAGTCAAGAACAGCAAAAAAATAATAAGCAATGCAAAATTATTTTATTAGATGACTTAGATCAATCAATCAAAGAGAAAGTATATCTTAAATATAAACAATCACTTATTGATTATATTAGTGACTTTAATCGTTATTTAATAAAGTTTTGTAAAATCTAATGATACAGGTCAATGCCCATAATATTTATAAGGTTAAATATAGAATCCAAGTACTGTTAATTCCTTTAGCTAGGAGCTAATGAGGATCAGCATAACAATAATCTGCTAGTAATTTTAAAGTGCTGGCGTAAGTTTTATCCTTACCTTAATTGGAGAATATTATGAAAAACTCAAAAAATTCTGTATTTGCTCGACTACCTGTTAGCATGTTGACGCTAACTATTACGGCAATCATGTCAACAGCTATTGAAGCAACAGAATATAAAGATATTAAACCAGCAGAGAAAGTAAATGGTCGCTCAGTGGTAGAATTTGTTAGCTCAGAATGTGGTGGTTGCCATAATCCAAAACTAACGGGTGCAACAGGTCCTAATATCACTAAAAAACGTTTACACGATGGCGATAAAAGCAAAAAAGCAGGGCGTTTTACTTATCCCTTAGGCGAAGAAGGTGTTTATGCAACCGTTAAAGCGGGTCGTTCTGGTACATCAATGCCAGCATGGAGTACCGATGCTAACCCTATAGGTAAGGCACTCAGCGAAGCAGAAATGAAAGCAATTGCAAAGCATGTGTATAATGTTGATCCACCTAAGGATTTTCATTGGTCAATGGAAGATATGAAAAAATCCTTGCAGGATGTGCCTAAACAAGAAGGCGTGAAAGCACCTGAGCATCCTGATAATTTACTACTTGTGACAGAACGGGAAAACTTTAGTGTCGGTGTGATCGATACTGATAAGCAAGAGGTGGTTGCACATTTACCCGCGGGGGCGCGCGCCCATGGTTATACTTTTAGTCCTGATGGTAAATATGCTTATAACTTAGGGCGTGATGGCTGGTTATTCCAATATGATTTAAAAACCTTGCAAGCGGTTAAAAAAATCCGCTTAGGTCTGGATGCCCGTGG
>JALVEA010000229.1 GCA_027008665.1 Thiotrichaceae bacterium
TTTGCCATGCCTCCCATGACACGCACTAAGCGATTTACACTTTTAAACTCCTGTTCCCATATTTTAAATATTTCGACACTGCGTTTAGAATAAAACTTATAACCTGCATAGGATTTATTTTTATCCAAACCCAAAGTAGCACCCATACGTTGAATATAATGTGTTTGTGAAAAAATACCATTCCATGCCTCGTTAGTGTATTCAATATAAGCTTTCAATTTAGGGTTTAAATGCAAACTAACATAACGGGCATATTCACGAATAAACTGATTATTAGCACGGTGGGGGAGATTAAACCATGGGTCAATACCTACCGTATTAGCGAGCTTAACCATAATTTCTAGTGGAATGCCACGCCGACCTTCTTTGCCTCCCCATGTCGATTGTTCTACTTTCGGACGTTTATCCCACGAGGCAAGATTATTACGCGTAATACCAGCCATATTCATTAGGCGAATAACACGAAAAGTTTTCATAAAGGCAAGATAATCAGGATTAAAAATAATCTCTTTTGCATGTGCTGTATAGGCTAAAAATGGATTGTTTTTATTGCATCGGCGTGGATTGCGGATATGATTGAATGGCTTACCTTTGCAAATACCCCCTGGCATAATGACTTGAATATCACGAATATAATTCTTAGGATTGGACTTAGTGATAGTCAACGTACCTGTTATTTTTCCCTCTTTATTACCGCGTAAAGTAATAATATCTTTATTGGGATAATGGCGAATTAAGCGTGCGTTGCCACCATATTTTATCTCACCTTCGCCTTTATAAAGCACGGTGTAAGCGCCTGCGGGGATACTTTTTTGTGGCATATTGCCAATAAAGCGTGTACCCGCTTGCCCACCATTGAGTTTCCTTGGCCAGCCATTTTGATCGTATTCAACCTTGCCCTTTGTCAGCCAAGGGCGGGCTTCTTGGAAGGGTAATGACATACGGAATAAATCAACAAAGGGAACACTAGCATCAATATCCATTGCTTCATTGGTATTGATACCTAAGGGTGATAAGAGATTGGGTTGGGGGGCAGCAACCAAAGAACTAGAAAAGAAAAACAAGAGCAAAAAAAACACACCTGTCGGCATGAGAGATTTTGTAGTAGACATAGATTAGCACTTCCTTGCACAAAAATAAGGTAAAGAAGTTCCAAGTAATAAATCGATACAAGATGGGACAATTTATTAGTTGAAACTTCCTAATAGTTGTTCTTCAACTATTATCTGTATAGAGGGAATTCAGTTGTTTGTCCAATAATTCAAATTAACTTACTGATATTAAGCATCCATAATTTACGAATCAATGAGTTATAGGTTTTAGTGAATGCTTGTACAGCCTGTATTGAGAGATGATTATACATGGAAAAAATTAATTAGATGCCATCTTTAATGATTTCCGAGGCGTTTCAAGTTCTTTTTTTGCTTTAGAGAACTTTTCAGCAAATAAAGTCATATAGTATTTATCTTGTTTGTCTAAGGGAAAATCTAATGTGGTTATTTCACCTTTAGGAGAGAGATAGGTTTTTTCTATAATGCTCACTTCAGATTGATCCGTACCCACATCTTTGCGTTCAGCCATTTTTCCTGTGTCTTTATAGCCTTTAGAAAGCAACGCTTTATGAATGTCGTCAAAATTAAACATCACACCACCAGCAATACGATTTTTAATCATCACATCAGTGGTACAGCCATCTGTTTCAGGTGAAACAGCAAAGCTTATTTTATTAATATGTGTTTCGTACACACCATCAAAGCCATCTGCTAATTTAAAACGTTTGTCTTTTGAAAGAGCCGTTTTCAATGAAGTTTCATTATCAAATTTTTTCTCACAATAGTCAGTGTGTAAGTCAAGAAAAGTGGATAAATATTCCGTTTTGGAGAGTTCCAGTTTTTCTGATGTTTCAGAGCCACAACCGTTAAGTAAAAGAGAAGTAACAATTGCGGTAGAAATAAGTAGTACGGATGGGAAGAATATACGCATGAGGTGTCCCTATAAGGTTTTTTATTATTATTTAAGTTTTGTACCACAAGTAGCATTGCTTGTTTTTAATAACGCTAAAAAAACTGTGGTCAAGCTCTGTCAGATTATTTTTATGTATTTACAATAAGGGTAATTTTATAGATGAGCCGTAGTAATTTCAAGAAACTAGGATAGAAACTAGATAAATGGTAGGTTTTGAAGTATATTATTTGCGCATTTAAATCTTGGATGTATCAAGTATTTTAAAAGTATAAATTAGCCTTAGAAAATTTCAAAATAATGAATCTACTCATGCTGTTTAGATTTTTTGCTTGAGAGTTCTTGTGGTCTCATAAATTCAGCTAAAGAAGTTTTAACTAAGATTGGTAAAATCATCGCTTGGAACTTCCTAATAACCCCACTCAAAAAAATGAAGTTAGTAAAACTACAGTCAAAATTTCTTGCACTCCGTAATCATGGGCTCTTTCAAGGCTTTGTTATTGCGGTTATTATTCTTTCTGCTTTAATGATTGGGGTACAAACCTATGCGGGAATTCCTGATTGGTTTAATCATATCATTAAACTTTTAGATTATTTTGTGACGATTTTCTTTTTACTAGAAATTATATTGCGTTTGATCACCTCTGAAAGTATTAAGGGCTTTTTAGAAGATCCTTGGAATATTTTTGATTCGATTATTGTTATCGCTAGCTTAATGCCTCTAAGTGGAAGTGAAACCGCTTTGTTAGGAAGATTACTAAGAATTTTCCGTGTATTACGTTTAATCTCAATTATTCCTGAATTACGTATACTACTGAATGCCTTTTTTACTGCTATTCCCCGCATGGGTTATGTTTCTCTGTTGATGTTTATTATTTTCTATATTTATGCGGCGGTTGGCTCTATTCTTTTTGTGCAGATAAATGAAGAGCTTTGGGGGAATATTAGTATTTCAATGCTGACTTTGTTTCGCATTGCTACCTTTGAAGGTTGGTCTGACGTTATGTACGAAACAATGAAAATATACCCCCTCAGCTGGATTTATTACCTCACCTTTATCTTTATTGTCGCCTTTGTGTTTTTAAATATGATGATTGGCATTGTGGTTGAAACCTTGCAAGAAGAGCATAAAAAGGAAAGTCTTGCATCAGGAGAAGGGGAGACAGCAGACATTCATTGGATTAAAGAGCATACTATTGAAATAAAAACACGACTAGAACGGATTGAAAAACTCTTAGAAGCGCACGTGAAAAAATAATTTTTTAGTGCCGATAATGTCTTATTAAGCCTTCTGCAATCCACTTTGCAAGCGACTCTCTATTTTGTGGAAATATCAATCTTCTTTGATCGCTAGGGTTACGAATATTGGCAAGTTCAAAATAAACAGCTAATGGCTTTAAATTCATTAACATAAATAAATCTCTGGATAAAACACGTCCTGTATAGGATCTTGAAGCCTGAAAATAGTGATATTTCGTTTTAAAAGTGCGGTATAGGCGTTTAGCGATTTTCTTGCTCCGCCGAGACTTCGGTGCATGATAGAAGAAAGCATCAATTTGTTTTTTTCGATTGCGTGAATCAATATGCAACATCAAAGTAATTTGATTCTTGCTTTTATAGCCTTTCCTTTTATAAGAATAAAATAAATTATTGATAATAAAGGCACGATCTTCCAAACGTGGATGTTGTGAACGAGAAATTCGCTTATTGCCTAGATAGACCTCATCATGATCACATTTCAAATACTTTTGGTCACGAATTCCATCATTGGGATCACGTAAAATAATATGCACAATCGCCCCATTAGCAAGCAATCGACGTGCTAATCTGAGTGTAACATCATAGCCATACTCATCTTCACAAAGCTTATGTCCAGCACGCTGACCAATGGCTCCTGGATCAGGCCCGCCATGTCCGCCCACTAAATAGAAGACTTTGCCACGTAATTTATTAGAAACACTAGAAAAACGTGCATATTTGCTACCAAATATCGGAAAATTCATTTTTCGTTTATGGCTTTTATTTTTTCTCTTTCTCTTTCGTTTCTTTTCTTGTGTTATTTTCCTTGTGTTTGTATGGATATAACTCTTAGAGCAGCCAAGGTCTTGGTAAGAAACCCAAAGATCGCTATTGTCAATAAAAGAGGTTCGCTTTAATCCTTTTTTGCGTAGTCGTTTATTAAAGCGTTTAATCTTAATCGCTTTTTCCCAGTTAATATTATTAATAGTAGAACGGATACTACGCCCATTGTATCGATAACGTAGTATCGGTAATTTATAGGTCTTTCCTATATGCAATGCAGAAGAGGATTTCAGTTGATTGAGTTGATAGAACTGATCACGGTTGCATCGAGAACGTTGCAAATTATAGCGAGATAATAAAGAGCTAATATGATCCCCGCTCTTTGCTTTAATAGTAAGCCAATTTGGTATTGATGCAAAACTGCTATTTACCATGACCATCAATAAAATAAGTGCTAAAAAATATTTACCCATAGCAATAATATTCCCCAATTGCTGTTTAATTTTTATATTTCAGACAGACTCATTATCTTAACATTAGTTTGTGTTTTTTTTATCTTAATATAGTTAAATCTTTGAATTTTTAGTTACTTTGTTTGTTGTTTGTTTGCCTAGGACTCCTAAATTCTTAGTAAGCTTAAATCTAAATACTGCTCTAATGTATCGGCTAGCAAGTCAATTCCCTGTTCTCGTAACTGATAATAATCAGGTGTTTTTACCTGCTCTAACCCTGCCCATTTTAATAAAGCATCACAGGCTGGTGTATGATCAAATAAGCCATGCAAATACGTTCCTAAGAGTTGATTATCATCCGAAATAGCACCATCATGCCCCCCATCAAAAATAATAGCAGGGTTATCAAGTGCTTTACCTTGACTTATTCCTGTATGAATTTCATAGCCAGACACCAAAGGTTGATTGATTAAGTTTAATCTTCCTTGTTGTCGTGTTAATTGCTTTTCTTGATGCAAGGTTGTGGTGAAATCTAGTAAAGCAAAAGCGTTACTACTTCCTGCGGTACTTTCTGTCCCCTTTGGGTCATCAATCTGCTTTCCTAGCATTTGAAAGCCACCGCAAATGCCAATAATTTTCCCACCATAACGTAAATGTTTTAATAGGATTTGATGCCAATTATTCTGTTGTAATGCCTGTAAATCATCACGGGTATTTTTACTACCAGGAAGGAGAATAAGATCACAGGCAGGAACAGCTTGAGTAATGTCTACAAATTGTAAATTCACCTGTGGGTGTAAACGTAAAGGATCAAAATCAGTATGATTACTCAAATGTGGCAAACGTGGCACAATAATATTAAATAAGGAATTGTTAGGTACATTACTTTGTAAATTTAAACTATCTTCCGCTTCAAGATATAAAGTTTTTAGATAGGGCAATACACCTAAAACAGGCTTTTTTGTATATTGTTCAAGCCATGCAATTCCTGAATCTAATAAGCGAATATCACCACGGAAACGATTGATAATTAAACCTTTAACTCGTGCGCGTTCAGAGGTTGATAATAATGCCAAGGTTCCGGCTAATTGTGCAAACACACCGCCTCGCTCAATATCAGCCACTAAAATAACAGGGCAATCGACCGCCTCTGCAAAACCCATATTAGCAATATCATGTTGACGTAAATTAATCTCCGCAGGACTACCTGCTCCTTCAATAATTAAACAATCATATTGTTGTTGCAGACGTTTCCATGATGCTAATACATAAGGCATCACCTTGGGTTTATAAGCATGATAATCAGTTGCGCCCATTTGCCCACTGACTTTACCGTGAATAATAATTTGTGAACCTGTTTCTGAATTAGGTTTGAGTAAAACAGGGTTCATATCCGTATGTGGCTCAAGTCCACAGGCTTGTGCCTGTACCGCTTGAGCGCGTCCAATTTCACCACCATCAATGGTAACGGCACTATTTAATGCCATATTCTGTGGCTTAAAAGGTGCAACACTCACTCCACGACGTTGTAATAAACGGCACAAGCCCGTGGCAATGGCTGTTTTTCCTGCATCAGAGCTTGTACCTTGTACCATTAAGGCAGATAGGTGGGATAATTTAGACTGCATTGAGTGTTGATTGCATTTTTAAATATTCCAATGAAGTTCGACCTTGCGTCGTCCCCATTTAAAGGCTTTTTTACGGTTTTTTCCCATATAAATATCGATTCTCTTGCTCCAACGCTTATTCATTTTATCAAGCACTCGATATTCTCCTGATAAGCCTTTAATACGTACTTTTGATCCTGGTTTTAGACCGTAAATTTTAAGTAAATCACGCGATACCGCGATAACTTTCATTCCAGGACGCAATCTATCTCCCCATGCGGCAATATTGGGGGTGCTATCAGTCTGTGCTGCATGAGAAGTGTAAGCAGTTGCGGTCACTTTAAGTCGGTTAGTGCGTTTTATTCTTTTGGTTTGTTTCGCAAAATACATTTTTCGATAGTGAGATTTTTTCACGCGTACTTTCTCAATATTTTTTAGTGCTTTTTGAATTTTAGCCATTTTTCCCCTCGTTGCTGAATTAATGGATTTATTACTGTAATTTCTATTTGGAGCAGCAAAACTATTGCTACTAATAAAATTACCGATCAATAATAAAATAATCATAAAAAGTTTCGAAGAAATTTGAATGTTCATAAATACCTTAGCCGTCCCTCATTGAGGGGTAGTTAATAATGGCGCGCATATTAGCATATACTTATTTACGAATGAAAGAAGAACCATCAATTTTTACGCCAAACGGCATAATTATGTAACTTTATGATTTGCATGTGAATTTTAATTATTTTTTTGAAATTATCCAAATTATGGGTATGAAAACCCTAGAATTTTTTTTAGGTGACATTATTAAGGAGTGTGAAAGGGGGGAATTATTTGTGTGAGCAATGATCGCCATTGAATTCATTTAAATACTCCATCCATTCGGAAAATAATTGTTGCTCTGGTGAAATGACCACTGAACGAGGGGTCATTGAAGGGCGAAAGACCGTTTCACCCTCTAGCGTAGCGGCATAGCCACCTGCTTCGCTAAGAATTAATGTACCTGCGGCTAAATCCCATAATTTCATTCCGCCATGTAAATAAGCATGACCACGATTCGCTGCCATCCATGCCCATTCCAATACGCAGGCACCAAGATTACGCTGTGATTTATAAGGTGCATTTAACATTAATTGTTGAGCTAAAGCGGGTTTTAGGCGTTTTAAATCGACAATTGCCACCGCTTTATTAAGACTAAAACCACTGGGCTTGCATTTTAATCGAGAGCCATTGAGAAAAGCACCTTGTCCTTTTATGGCACTAAACATCTCATCTCGTGAAGGGTCATAAGTAATGCCAATAACCACCTCGCCCTTTTTTATCAAAGCTAAAGAGGTTGCAAATAAAGGCAGACCTGAAGCGAAATTACTGGTGCCATCTAAAGGGTCTAAACACCATAATTGATCCGCTGTTTCTAATAGCTGTTGCTGTTGGCTTAATTCCATTTCTTCACTTAAAAAGGCAATATCAGGCCAATTATCCAATAAACTTTGTTGAATACGTTGATCCGCCGCTAAGTCAGCCTCGGTTAATAGACTGCCATCATCTTTGATCGAATAGGAGCTTTTATTAAATCGCGTCAATATTTCCTCATTAGCAACCTGTCGTATGATATGTTCTAGTTTTATTAAATCGGGTAGCATCAAAATTCCTCTCGTTAGGTGTTATCACAACAGGCAGTTTATAGTATATGGTTAGCATTTTAGTACTTTTATTCTTAGCATTCATTACATGGTTTTGGATTGATTCTATTCGCGCTAAAGAAAAGGCAATGACAGCCTCAGCGCTTGCTTGTCAGCAAATTCAGGCTCAACTTCTAGATCAAACCGCTTCTCTAAAAAGCATTAAATTATCACGCGACCAACAAGGACGGATGGTGCTTGAACGTGTTTATAATTTTGATTTTAGTTATGATCGTGAGCAACGCCATCAAGGACGTGTGATTATAAAAGGCTTGAAGATCGAGAAAATTTATCTGGATATGGATCAAGGAACCACTATTTTCTAATGACCTTGACTTAGAATGTCCTTACAATAATTAAGCTTGCCTTCATTATCATTAATTCGTAGGCTGGAAAATCAATAGGGCAAGCCTATCTTTTTAGATGCTAATAAATAATACTTTTGAACAACAATGACAGGGTAAAAAAATTATGAATATGAAACAAGCGCGTTTTAATATGATTGAACAGCAGATTCGTCCTTGGGATGTTTTAGACCATTCAGTGTTACAAACCATGAGTGACCTACCACGTGATGCTTTTGTTGCCGAAGCACAAAAACCATTGGCTTATGCTGATATTCAGTTGCCCCTTGGACACGGTGAAAGCATGATGCACCCACGTGTTGAGGGTCGTCTTTTGCAAGAACTAGCGATTCAAGAGGATGATATTTGTCTTGAGATTGGGACAGGTAGTGGCTATATCACCGCTTGTATGGCTAATTTAGCCAAAGAAGTGTTTAGTATTGATATTCATCAGGACTTCCTTACTATGGCGGATGAACGGCTAAAAGCACAAAATATTTCTAATGTGACATTAGAACAAGCAGATGCACTGCAAGAGCTGGATATGAATCAAGGTTACGATGTTATTGCAGTAACAGGGGCTGTGCCTGAATATTTACCCTTGTTTGAGCAACTGCTTAAACCCGAAGGACGTTTATATATAACGGTTGGAACAGGGCACTTACAATATGCTACCTTGGTCATTCGTACACAGAATAAATTTGTTCGTAGTAACTTATTTGCAACAGAATTAAAACCATTAGAAGGGGCTGCGAAGCAATCTGGCTTTATTTTTTAAGGAATAGCACCATATACTATGCTATCTAAGGAGCTTCTAAGCAATGACTCTATGCAATATGAGTAGATTTATTATTTAAAACTTCCTAAGTACCTTTCTGACGACATAAGCTGACCTCTACCTATGACGATAACCAAACAACTTGTTACTTTCTTCTTTTTAAGCACTCTAAGCGGAGTGGCTTCTTCTGAAAATCTATTTCAGGTTTTTCAACAAGCGCAAAAAAATGATGCAAAGCTTAGAGCCTCTGAAGCTGCTTATCAGGCAGTATTAGAAAGAAAGCCCCAAGCATTATCCGCTTTAGAGCCACGGGTTAATTTAACAGGTACAGCTACTTATACAGTGCAAAATACCAGTAGAGTGCGCTTTCGTCCCGATAGTCGATCAGGAAGTGCGAACGTGGGTTATAAACTTAATCTAAGCAAATCAATTTATAATAAGTCACTTAATGCACAGGTTGATCAGGCTGATGCCGCTATTTTACAAGCACGCGCATCCTTTGATGCCGACGTGCAAGAGCTGATGTTACGTGTTTCTGAGGCGTATCTTAACTATCTAAAAGCAAAAGATAGTGCCAATTTTGCAAAATTAGAAACCAATGCCATAGGGCGACAACTAAAGCAGGTTAAGGTTTATTTTCATGCAGGTCGCTCAGCAATTACCGATGTTAAAGAGGCACGAGCACGTTATGATCAGGCACGCGCTCAAGAAGTGAGTGCGTTGCATCAGGTACAGCTAGCTAGAGAGGGTCTTAGAGCCATTACAGGGTTGTACTATAATAATCTACTCGGTGCAGCTGAAAATATTCCATTACTCAGTCCAAGACCTGATAATATCGTTGCATGGTCAAGAACAGCAGTTAATAACAGTAGATTAGTGAAAATTGCCGAACAAGCCGTTAGTGTTGCACAGGCAAATGTTGATATCGCTCGTACAGGGAAAGGTCCAACGGTTGATTTTATTGCCAGCCATTCAGGAAGTTCAACACATGGCAAACCAGGGCTCGGACAGGATCGCTTTGATGCCTCTGTGGGTTTACAGATCAATATTCCTTTATACGATGGTGGAAACACAGCCTCACGGATACGCGAAGCGCGTCTTAAATTAAAACAGTCACGCTATCTATTGGAAGCTCAAAAACGTTCAGTAATACAACAAACTCGTGCTGCTTTTTTAGCAACAGGATCAGGTCTAGCACAACTGCAAGCACTAAAACAGGCCCTACTTTCAAATCAAACAGCAGTCAGTGCCACAAAAATAGGATTTCAAGTGGGAACACGTACAGCCGTTGATGTTTTACTTGCTTTACGGGAAATGTTCCGCTCACAACGAGACTATACCAATGCCCGTTATGACTTTTTACTCAATACCTTAAAGTTAAAACAAGCGGCTGGAACTTTAAGAATTGTAGATTTAAGAGGCATGTCAAATCTACTCGCTAAACCACGTAGCGCATCAACTAGAGTTGTGAAATATAAACGATAAGAGGCATCCTCCTTTCCACATAGTAGCCTTCAAGCCTACTTAGAAACCTTCGCAAGTAACTAAAGTAAGTGAAAATATCACCATTACTATTTTTTTATTTAAACTAAGCTTATTTTTTTTGTGCAATCATTTTTAAGTGTCCTTTGCAGTCAATCATTTTGATCCCTTGAATAGGCATTGTCATTTCCATGTGTATAGTGGCACTAACCTTTATTTCTTTAGGGCTGATAAGTGTAAAATCTTCCTTTAGGGTAACGGAACTATTGGGAATACTTTTAAGCATGTTTCCAGATACTTTCCAGTGCATGGGTGATGTTTGCACATAGTTAA
>JALVEA010000230.1 GCA_027008665.1 Thiotrichaceae bacterium
TTCAATCAGTGTAGCTTCTCATTGAGGGATAAAATCGTGACAAAAATCGTCAACATCACAAAATAATCGTGTTAGCATAAGAGTAAGCGGTTTTTTTTGTTAAGTGAATCGGTTGTTGAAAACCTTACTTTCTCATAAAAAACCGCTTTTGTCTTATCCCGAACTCAGGTTATATTAGTAGATTGTGGTGACTTCATTGTAGACTTTCACTTTGCTCGGTAAAAATCTTAATGTGGTTGCTACATTCTTTTTATCAACCAAATCAAGTGTTTAACAGCTTAAGTTGGCGCATATACCCATTTTACCCCTGTAAAACACGGTTTTGTAAATAACGTAGAACAATGCTCTTATTCAACCTTTCATTCCTTGGTCAAAAAAGGTGTTTATTCCAAAGATTGGGGTAGCTGATATTGTTTTGAATTCAAATCAAAAAGATTAAAACGTTCATACTGTCGGCTGGCGATGCGCGGATAGATTAGTGTTGAATTTTAGCTTTGTGTAATGCGCATCTTAGCCGACCTACCGCGCTAAGTTTTATTAAAAACAAAGGAGAAAATTCAATGAGTGAATATAAATCTATTGATTTAACTACTTTTGACAAAGAAGAATGGTGGGGTAAGCTAGAACCATTTTGGAAGATAATATTTAAAAAATCCATTGATTTCAAGTATTTAAGTGAGGCATTTGTTCCCAATGATATTGATTTAGACAATATATTAAATCTTACTGTTTTAGATATTGATGCTGATTTTCATAAAAAAGGAAGTATTAACAATTTATATCCCCTGATGTTTTTAAAAAAACTAAAAGTAATAAAATGTTGGAATAATAAAATTAGTGACTTGACTCCTTTATCAAATTTGAAAAATTTACAAAGATTAGATTTTAGTCGTAATAATATTCGTGATTTATCTCCATTAAAGAAATTAACTAATTTAAAGAAATTAAACTTTGACTACAATGTGATCAATGACTTATCTCCCCTAGTAAATTTAAAAAACCTGTATAGATTAAGTTTTAATAACAATAAAATTATTGATTTACATCCTTTATTAAATCTAAAAAAATTACAAGTATTATGGATCAATAATAATGAAATTACTAATTTAACTCCCTTATCGAGTTTAATAGAATTACAGACATTAGGACTCGATAATAACAAAATTACTAGTTTAACTCCTTTATCGAGCTTAATAGAGTTACAGATGTTAGGATGTAGGAACAATAAAATAAATGATTTAGTTCCCCTAGCTAATTTAAGTAAAATAAAAAACGTTTGGTGTTATGGTAATCAAATTACCGAAGAAAATTTAGAAGAATTTAAAAAAGCTTGGGCAGATAACCATGTAGCCATGTAGAAGAAACAATTGTAAGAATTATTTCTGCAAAAAAAAGCAGATAAAGATGAAGAGCAAGCATACTGGAGCAATAGATCATGACAGAACATTATGATTTTTACTCAACGAAAGGAAAAAAGACCCCTTACATAAAGCATTTAAAACAATCCGTTACTATACGTCTTGATACAGATGCAGTTGACTATTTTAAGTCCTTAGCTGAAGAAAGTAACATCCCTTATCAAACACTTATAAATTTATCTCAATAATCTCACAACCTGTCGCCCCTCGTGTCATCTAATTTCATGATTTTTGATATTATCTAGTGAGATAGGGGGAGATGCTAGAAAACCTTCTTAGTGTGGTCTCCTTTCCTCTCTTCTTGAGAATGAATAATAAACCCAGCAGTAAAAACCAAAGAGTCATTGTGCCTCCTTCTTTCCTAGTTGAGGTTGAGTTGGACTCATTCATCTCCATTTCTATAATGGTATTTGCTTTTACCTTTTTAGCATTTGAAATAATATGTTCTGCGCTTATTTCATCCACACCCGCTGGGAAGTACCCACCTATAGGGTTGCTAACCACCAAACTAAAGGTTTTTCCCGTTCCTGCAACAAGAATATCTACACCAATAGCAGTACTACGCTCTCCAGCGGGAATAATTGCTGTCCCATTCGTTTCAACATAATCAATGCCCGCAATAGCAGTTCCGTTTTTAGTTTGATAGTGAACTGATACATCGATAGTTAACGGGTTGTTTATTTTTAAATAAAAATAGTCGGTATAGTTGCTGGTATCAATGCTACTGGTGACACTTGCGAGTGTTTCTGAGCGAATATTGGCATTTTCAAAATAGCGTTTAAAAGTCGCTACTTCTGGTACTGTATCAGCCTCTTTAAACATATCCTGAATATGTCCATAGGCGATGGTTTGATAATTTAATTCAGCCTGAATAGTAAAATGGCTTTGTTGCCCTATATCGACTAAATAAGTAATAGTATCACTACCTTGTGTAAAATTAGTATCATTCAGTGCCGCTCCTTTTACAGCAATGTCATTAGGCGCAGTGGCTTTGTCAAAACCTACAGGCAATAAACGATTGTCTTTTAAATAAGCAGAGGCGCGCAGTAGCGTATGGGTAACAGCCCCATCGGTATTTTGCATAATCGATTCATAAACCTGTACCTGATCTTCTTGGGTGATTTGATCGTAATGCGGTTCATAGTGACTGCTATTGTTATCACTCGCAACGCCAACAATACTGCCATTGCTATTCAGCTTTCCTGATTCAAACACCGTTGTGCCTTGATCATCACTGACTAAAAAATGAATAAAGGCACGTCGAGAAGGATAGGATGTAGGTAATTTATGCCCTGCTGTATTGTTGATTTTTAACGTGACTTTCAGTTTATTATCAATAATTTGTTTCGACACAATCTCAAGCGTTGCTGAAGACTCTAATAATTTGCGTGTATCGACAATACTTTGGTCGAAGCCTGTTGCACTAATGTCTAATTCAGAGCGATTGCTATTGAGAATATCCATCATCATGCTATTTGCACCAAAAAAGCTATGTTCAGCAA
>JALVEA010000231.1 GCA_027008665.1 Thiotrichaceae bacterium
CGGATTCCATTGCATCGTAAATAACTGAAGCACTGTCGGCTCCTGTGCCTTGGGCGATGACGGGAATATCATTACGCTTACCCCAGACTTGTAATTGCTCCACCGCTGCAGCGCGAAAGGTGTCGCCTGCTGCTAACATCACAGATTTTCCTTGTTGTTGGAATTTTTTTGCTAATTTACCAATGGTGGTAGTTTTTCCTGCGCCGTTGATGCCGACCATTAAAATAACCGTCGGTTGATGCTCTTTTTTTATTGCTAAGGGTTGTGCAACGGGTTGTAGAATATTGACCATTACTTTATACATCGCTTGTGATAACGCATCGACATCTTTTAGCTGTTTGCGTTTTACTTGATCGGTTAATTGATCAATAATTTTCATGGTAGCATCGAAGCCAACGTCTGCCATTAATAGCCGTGTTTCTAGCTCTTCAAGCACTTCCTCATCAATTTGCTTTTTGCCTAAAATTAATAAACCAACCCCTTCGCCTAAGGATTCACCTGTACGAGATAAGCCTTTTTTTAAACGTGAAAATAAGCTTTTTTTAGTTGGTTTTTCTTGTGGAATATCATTTGTTATTTGTGTTTTTGTAAGGGTTGGGGTGTCCTTGCTTGTCTCTATTGAGTCAATTGTTTCTACCGTTTCCGTTTTCTTCTTTTTTCTCTTAAATAATCGAAACATCGTTTATACTGTGCCTTTCCTAATAAAAATCAGATTTGAAATTAATGAATAGAATAATATCACGCAGCTTACTGCTTATAGCAGTTGTTTTTCTTCCTTGGCTTGCATTGGCGAAAGAAGCGCCTTCTCAACCCTCCGACACTCCTCCTAGTGTGTATGAATACAATTTGAAAAATGGTTTAAAAGTATTGATTAAACAGGATAAACGCGCACCGATTGCGGTGGTACAGCTTTGGTATCGCGTTGGAACGAGTTATGAACATGAGGGCATTACAGGTTTGTCCCATGCCTTAGAACATATGATGTTTAAAGGCACGAAAACCCATAAATCGGGGCAGTTTGAAGTCATTTTATCTGAAAATGGGGCGCGAAATAATGCTTTCACTTCCCAAGATTATACTGCCTATTATGAGGTATTGGCGAAAGATCGTATTGAGGTAGCATTGGAATTAGAATCTGATCGGATGCAGCATTTAATTCTTGATCCAAAAGAGTTTGAAAAAGAAATTGAGGTGGTTAAAGAAGAGCGTCGTATGCGAACAGATGATAATCCAACCTCATCTATGCGAGAACAATTTAATGCAGTTGCTTTTCTAAACAGTCCTTATCGCGCACCTGTGATCGGTTGGATGGTTGATTTAGAGACTATGCGCTTAGAAGATTTACGCAAATGGTATAAAAAATGGTATGCCCCTAATAATGCGACTTTAGTCATTGTGGGTGATGTCGAACCTGAAAAAATAAAAGTGCTGGTTGATAAGTATTTTTCAAAAATTCCTAAAAGTGAATTACCTGCTGCGAAACTACGCACCGAAGTTAAGCAGTTTGGTGAGCGTTATCTTAAAGTTAAATTACCCGCGAAAGTCCCGAGTCTACGAATGGGTTTTAAAACCCCTGGGATGATTGATGCTATTAAAGCGGTTAAAGGTAAGCAAAAAGTTGAAAAATGGGAGCCTTATGCTTTAGAGGTATTGGCAACTATTCTTGATGGCGGTAGTAGTGCGCGATTGGCTAAAAATCTAGTCCGTGGGCAGGAAATAGCAGTTGGTGTGGGAGCTGGTTATTACGGTTTTGGACGTTTATCTGATTTATTTGTGCTATCAGGTACGCCTGCTAAAGGCACAACCGTGATGCAATTAAAAAAAGCCTTGCTAAAAGAAATCCAAGTGCTTAAAGAAGCGCCTGTCACAAAGGATGAATTAAAGCGAGTCAAAGCACAGGTGATCGCAGGCGAGGTCTATGAGCGAGATTCTATTGAGCATATAGCGAGCTTGCTTGGCTCATTCGAATCCACAGGTCTTGGTTATCAATTAATGGATGAATATGTACCCCAAGTATTAGCCGTAACAGCCGAGCAAATTCAAATGGTTGCTAAAAAATACCTTATTAATGACCATTTAACCGTTGCAGAGCTGATTCCTCAAGAAATTAAAACAGAGAATAAAACATCAAATAAGAAAGTAAAAAATAAGCCCGCAGGAGATGCCAAATGATAACCACAATAAAACGTTCTCTTATCGTAGGACTGTTTCTTTTTAGCTTTTTAGCCAGTTCATTGAGCCTTGCCGCCCCTAAAATTCAACATTGGATGACGGATAATGGTTTGGAGGTTTATTATGTGCCTGTACCTGAATTGCCTATGCTTGATTTGCGCTTAACCTTTGATGCAGGGAGTGCAAGGGATGGCGAAAAAATGGGAGTGGCAGGATTAACAACGGCTATGCTAAAAAGTGGCACTGAGAATATGAATGCGGATCAATTAGCAGAAGCCTTTGAATCTGTTGGTGCTAATTTTTCAGCAAATTCAGCCCGCGATATGGCATGGTTGTCATTACGCACTTTAACTTTGCCAGAGGAGCAAAAAAAAGCCATTGCAACATGGGTGGATGTCATTGAAAACTCCACCTTTCCCGAAAAAGACTTTCAACGTCTGATTAAACAATCCTTAATTGCTTTAGAAGCAGAAAAACAAGACCCCGCATCCATTGCCAGTAAGGCTTTTTATCAGCATTTATATAAAGACCATCCTTATGCACAACCTCAAAATGGCAATGAAGCAACTATAAAAGCAATGAAAGTTGCGGATCTAAAGGCTTATTATGCACGTTATTTTGTAGCTAAGAATGGGCAGTTAGCGATTGTTGGCGCAATTGGTCGCACACAAGCGGAGGCATTAGCAAAACAGATCGCCAGTGCTTTAAAATCAGGTGAAAAAGCCAAAGCCATTCCAAGTGTTA
>JALVEA010000232.1 GCA_027008665.1 Thiotrichaceae bacterium
TATCCCGCTTTAAGCTTTCGGGCATTTTATTTTGTGGTTTGCGTTGTTTAAATAAACTTAATGCAAAATAGACCAGCAGATCTTCTTTGCGTTTGGCATGAGATTCTTTATAAACGGCTTCGCCAAAGTGTTTTAGCAAGGCTTGATGGGCTTTATTATGTGAGCCACAAAGTCGGCGAATTTGTTCTGAAAATTCAAATTCATTATTAGCAGGAAGTCGCCCAAGTTCTAAGGTGGTTTCCCAATAATCGTTAAATAATT
Source organism: Thiotrichaceae bacterium (assembly GCA_027008665.1). Taxonomy (GTDB): domain Bacteria; phylum Pseudomonadota; class Gammaproteobacteria; order Thiotrichales; family Thiotrichaceae; genus JAGLBW01. Next base: position 262 of record JALVEA010000232.1, read on the forward strand.
CAAGGTTTTTATCAATAATATTTTTGCGGATTTTCTTAGGTTTTAAGGCGAGTTGACGTTGTATTTTTTGCTTCCAATCACGTTTGATATGTTGGCGTTCACTAAGGAAGATTTGCTCTTCCATTTTATCTTTAAAAACAAGAAAGATACCTTGTCCTAGTGCAATCGCTTTTTCATCCAGCGTGGATTCAATATAGTAACAAATTTCTCCCTGTGAATAGTATTTTTGGAAGGTATTGCGGCTGGTAATAATGCCGTCTTTATACGGTTTAAACTGATTAATAACACTTTCACCTGCTACCATAACCGCAATAACAATGGCTTTGTTGGTATATTTCCATGCATTGAGTAATGTCTGCGTTCTTTCCTTTTTGTCTTCAATTACATTCAAAACAAAACCTAAATTGACTAAATCATGTGGCGTATATTCCACATTAGGTCGATAAACAGGATCCCAACCCGTTACATTAATACCGTGGGCTTCTAGTTCTCGCACATCATCCCCTTTGCCACAGCCATAATCGAGTACGCTATATTCTCCATTGAGATAATTATGCCGTGCTAGTATCTGCATGGGTTGAGATAATTTATTGCGATTAATAGCTGTTTTATGTCTTTTTATTTCTCCACTAAAAGTTGTTTCTTGAGATTCAGGGATTGGTTTTTCTGTTAAGGGTTTAAGACGACCTTTATTATCTAAATAATAGCCTTTGGATTTAATCAATCTTTCCCAATTTTTCTTAAAACCAATACGACTGGTTTTTTCATATAAGCCAATCTTTTCACCTTCTTGAGTAATTGCTTTAAAAAGTGAAATAAGCGGGTAGCCATCAGTGACAAACGTTTCTTTTCGATGCAATATCGGTGGGTTTTCAGATTTAGAATAATTAGATTTTCGGGTGGTTTGTTTATCTAAGTCTACTATTTGACTGAGTTTAAGTGCAGGATAGCTAATATCATCAAAGTCAGGGTAATTCAGATAGGTTATTTTATAATCTTTTTTATAGAATTTAATAATACTCCAATCTTTTTTTGAAATCTTAAATTGATTAGCAGTGCTAGAGACCAATAATTGCAAGGCATCAGGCAAATGCTTGAATGCACTTTTATGAAGGTAAACAGAGTCGGGTAGTTTTTTACCAATACTCAAGTCTTTAATGATGTCTCTATACGTTAAAAAATCCATTCTGCTATTATAGTCTATAGATATTTAAATATTAATATTTCAAGCTGGACGATTTTTTTTCTCGTTACCAAATTCCATTTTCATGCTATGCGAAACAATAGACAGTTGGGTGTGAGAAAAAGCTTACCAAGCTAAGCCTAGGTTTGGTCTCCATATTGCTGGATGGCTTGATTTTTGATCAATATATGCGTTGAAAATAGAAACAACCTACTACCTAATAGAGAAACCTAGTGCAGTTAGCTAAATTACAAAATATATTAGATGCCATTTTATTAAGTGCTGATAAGCCGTTGTCAATTGATCAATTATTTAATTTCTTTAGTGAGGAGGATCTTGTTAATCGGCAGGCTATTAAAAAGGCTTTAGATAATCTACGAAAATGCAATGAAAATAGGGGGTTTGAGTTAAAATTAGTTGCCAGTGGATACCGTTATCAGACCTGTGAGGCGTATAAACAATGGGTTTCAAAACATTGGGATGAGCGTCCTCCACGTTATTCTCGTGCTTTGCTAGAAACATTGGCATTGATTGTCTATCGTCAACCAATAACACGGGCAGAAATTGAGGATATACGCGGTGTGGCGGTGAGTTCGAGTATTATTAAAACTTTATTAGAGCGGGAGTGGGTGCGTGTGGTGGGGCATAAAGAGGTGCCTGGGCGACCTGCTATGTATGGTTCAACGCGCCAATTTCTGGATTATTTTAATCTGGAATCCTTAGATCAAATGCCCAGCTTGGGAGAGATTCAAGACATTGAAAAACTTTATCCTGAGCTGGATTTAAAATAAGTAATAGAGAATAAAACAATGGCAAAATTAGAAGCATTAATTTTTGATGTGGATGGAACATTAGCGGATACCGAACGTGATGGACATCGCGTTGCCTTTAATCAAGCATTTGCAGAAGCAGGGCTTGACTGGGATTGGACGGTTGAGTTGTATGGTAAATTATTGAGTGTAACGGGTGGAAAAGAGCGGATTCGTTTGTATATTGAAAAGTTCTTGAAAGATTTTGATGCAGGTAATGATATTCAAGCCTTTGCCGCTAATTTACATAAGCGTAAAACATATTTTTATTTGGAATTATTAAAATCGGGGGCTATTCCACTGCGCCCAGGTGTAGAGGATTTAATTAATGAAGCACGAGAAGCGAAATTGCGTCTTGCTATTGCTACTACGACTACACCTGCTAATGTGACTTATCTTTTAACCTCAACCTTGGGTAAAGCATCCAATGATTGGTTTGAGGTTATCGCGGCTGGAGATATTGTTCCCGCTAAAAAACCTGCTCCTGATATTTATATATGGGCAATGGAGCAAATGGGGCTTTCCCCTGATGTTTGTATGGCATTTGAAGATTCATTCAATGGCTTAAAATCTTCGCTGGCAGCTAATCTTAAAACCTTGATCACGGTCAATGGTTATACTAAAGATGATGATTTTACGGGTGCGGCGATTG
>JALVEA010000233.1 GCA_027008665.1 Thiotrichaceae bacterium
ATTCGGTGGTGTGATAAGGGTAATAAACATAATTTTGTTACCCTGATCTAATCTAAATGTATTCAATCCGAAGCAATGGAATAAATTAAAAATTTATTTCACTGCCTTAATCCTTAAATCATCAATAAGAATAGGATTTTCAACTCCTTTACCTCCTACTTGAAGTGCAATTCGTCCTTTTTTTAATAAGGCATGTTCACCCACATTAACCCATTTTTCACCATCAATACTGGCATAAGCACTAAATTTAAAACCTTTCTTTTTGATTTTAAAATACCAGTCTTTCACTCCCTCTGCTTCTGCTTCGTCTCTTTGTATTTCCACCTCTCTTTTACCTATTTTTCTAGTAGAAAAACTAATATTACTTTTTCCATTGCTCTTTTTTTCAAAATAAATATTTCGTAAATCGGCTCTGCCAGACTCTTCTTTCCAGATAAGTCCTAAAGACAATACATTTTTTTCATCGGCAAAATATTGGATTGCTGTCCAATTACCAAAAGTTAGATTCATATTCATTTTCACTGAAACTTCAAAATCATCAGAAATTTTTTCTTTCAGGACAACTCTATTTTTAGCAGGATTTGTGGGAAGCAATAGAAGTTTGCCATCAGACACTATCATTCTATCTGCATCAGGTTTAATAATTTTATAATTACCTCCTAATTCCTCACGTTCAAAATCATCATTAAAAGGAAGTTTGAGTCCTGTTTTTTTAATAATTTTAACGGGTTTTTTCTTAGGTGCAGGTTCAGGTTTTGCAATTACTTTAGCTGTTTCTGCTAATGCGGTTTTTAATCCTTTTGAATCTTTAGCTTCAAAGAATTTCCCACCTGTTTCTTTAGCAATACATTTTAACTGTTTTTGTGCTTTTGCTTGTTTTTCACCACTGACATCAAAACCAATCACATGAGCGGTGAAGTTAATTCCCTTTTTTTCAAGCTCTTTTGCCATTGCACAGGGGTCTGCATTGCAACTTTCTTCGCCATCGCTAATTAAAATAACGGTGGTAGGGCTTTCAATATAATTGAGTTTTTCTGCGGCTTGTTTCAAAGATTCGGCAATGGGAGTTTCGCCTTTTGGATTGATGTTTTTAATCGCATTAATAAACTGCTCAGGATTAGCATCTCCAACAGGAATCAGCATTTCAATATCATCACAGGCTTTACTGCGATGCCCATAGACCATTAGACCTAGTTTAATATCCTCATTCCAATCTTTAACCAAATCCCCCATTACCTCTTGGGCGATTTTAAATTTAGCTTTACCATCTACCTTTTTATTCATACTGCCAGAACCATCAAAAACAACAATAGCGCTATCTTGGGCAAAAGTTGTTATTGGTAAGGTTAATACCGATGATAAAAGTAAAAGGGTTAATAGTTTTTGAAAATTATTTTTCATGCAAAATGCTCCTCGCTGATTTGAAATGGTATTTTCCAATACCGTTGGGATTAATATTTATAGTGCAATTTAGTGGCTAATTCTGTGAAAAAGATCACAAAGTTTAGAATTTAAGCCAATGTAGATGGATAGGTTTACAAAACCCATTCGGCTAAAAGAGTTGATAAATAACTTGCATAATATGGAAATGGAATTTCTGAACAGCGTTATCAAATAGAATTTGCTAACGAAAAAAAGAATTCAATCATTTTCTGATAATTTTGTTTTTTAGATCAAAAGTTACAACAGGAGGGAAAATGATAAATTACAAAGAAGTAACACCTAAGGCACCTCAACTATTAGCCTACATTCAGTCGTATACATATTCTATTGGCAGCCTTAATGAAACGGATGCAAAGTTCATTACAAGGGCGTTGCCTACTGTTATGACACAGTTATATTTTGAATTTGAGGGAGGATTAAGTGCAATCGAAACCAATGGAAAACGTGTTGAAGTTGCGAAAAGAACCTATATCAGTTGTGGCTTGAGTTCATGGATGGATATTTATCAAATAGGGTCTCAACAAAAAACGAGAGCCATTAAAAATTTTAAAGTAGAGCTTTATCCGCATACTCTTTTTGAAGTGTTTGGCATTTCTCCGATTGAAGTCATGAATGAAGACCTAAGTATTGTGGATATTTTTGGCTTAAGTGATGCCTCTTTATTGTATGAGGAACTAGAAGCAAGTGACGATGGAGAGAAAATGATTGAAATATTTGAAAAGTATTTCATCAACAGGCTACTAAAAAAGACTATCAAACAAAATACCCTTACCCCTCACCTGTTGAACAGCTCTCAAAGCATCAAATTATTGGCAGAAGAGACGGGATATTCCCAACGGTGGATACAAAAACAATGCCGAGAAACCATGGGTGTATCCTTGAAAAAGATTCAAAATAATAAACGATTTTTAAAGATATTAGATAATATCCATAGGAAGGTATTGTCTGGAGAGGAAAAAATAAATTTTACTCAACTTGTCTATGAGGGTAATTACTATGACCAAGCACACTTTATACGAGAGTTTAAGCAAAATACAGGGATGACACCCAGCTTATATTTAAGCCAGAAGTATCAATATTTAGTGAGTTTTTTTTGGTAGCAGTTCGCTTTTTTACAATACAGATTTTCCTTAGAAAATTAGACTTTAGGAACTAATCTAAATAAGGAAAAGTAAAATGTTATTGAAACAAACTGTTATTGTACTCGCTCTAGTCAGTAGTGCGAATGCGTCAGAACTTAATACCGTGCAAGTTGGTTTGGCTGCACTTACAGAAAATATCCCCTACAAAGGAAAAAAAGATGAAACATTAATAAGCCCTCTTATTTTGTTTGAGTATGGGAGGTTTAGTTTTGATGGTGAGAAGCTAGGGTATAGTTTATATAAACAAAATAATCTGGAACTACAGGCTGTTTTAGCTCCCAGTCTACTGGGTTATA
>JALVEA010000234.1 GCA_027008665.1 Thiotrichaceae bacterium
ATCATCTCGAATCTGTAAGTCATCCAAAAGAACATTAAATTTTTCTGCTAAATTATTATTTTCAGCTTGATCCTCGTTAGCTTCTTTATTATTTTTTAGCTTGCTGAGATTCTCCTTAGCCATTTTTAAGTCTCTACGAAGCATAGCGCTTTCATCTAAACATTTATTCAATTGGCTTTTTAGTGCTAGTTGTTCCCCTTGAGTAGCGTCAATGGTAGGGTTTGCATCCGCAATTGCTTGTTTTACTTTTAATTTATTGAGCCACCACCCCAATATAACACCAATAGAAAGCGCGATAATCAACAAAAGTGCCATCTGTAAAACTAAAAAAACCATGGTTTTTCCTTTTAGTTAGCTTGATTTCCGTTCAATAATTAGCTATACCCAATATTTAGCTATAGAAAAATGTGATATCGACATACCATTAGTAAATCAATGTTTGGACACATTATTAGAACATGGGTATAGTGAGAGAAATATTTCCAAAGAACAGTCTTTTTTATCGCAATCCATAGACTGAAATTTAATAATAATTGACGTGAACCAACTCTACAAGGTTAAAATTAGGTAAAATGACGACTAAATCATTCTTATTTCCCAAGTCATCTCAGATGAGTTATTCCTTTGGGCTAGGTCGTGAGCAACGTTTACAAATAGATGAAGAATATGATCCTATTTTTGCTTGGAGGTCATTATCTCATCATGTTGTACGTTACCCTCGTGACTTACGAGCACATACACAGCGAATATTATTGGGACAAAACAACGATAAAATTGCTAATTTTCTTCCTGGCTCTTTACAAGATCTATTTTTAGTTTTAAATAATGATGGTTACCAACTGCGTAAGCATTTATTAAATCTATCAGAGCAATTTTTAACCAATGAAGAATTCTCTTTTTTCTCACATTGGATAAAACAAAATGCAAAGGATGACCCAACACACCACTGCTGGCAAACAGGCTCAGTATTGAGCACAGGTAGCTGTGGAGGAAAGTTACTATTACAACCTGAAGAAGAAGCAGAAACAGAAACTGTAGCAACGTATAACGATATACTTGAAGAAGCTAGAGCTTGCTTAGACTATGGTCAATTAGATGTTGCCCAACAATTATTGGAAACTGAAATCTTAAAATATCCACAATCAACAGAAATAGAGGAAGAATTGTTAACCATTTATCAATATAGTAGAGCCAAAGAGCAATTTGATAATCTCACTAAAAAATTGCTTGAAAAAGGTATTACTCTTTCAGAAAAATGGCTGAAATGTCAGCAAACCTCCACCACATGGAGTGAAAAATAATAAAATGGGTCATTGTTAATGTTTAATAAATCCTCGCAAACACCATTAATTGTTGAATTAATGGATATTAGTAAGCAGAATGAGGCTATATTAAAATTCTTTATTTCAGGAGTAGGAAGTAAAGTATTTAAGATAAGCAACACTTCAACAGATATTGAAGCATACATCGTCGATTATGATTTTCCAGGAGCACAAGCTCGCTGGGATGAAAATTATATGGATAGCAACAAACCACGTATTATTTTAGCCACCCATGATCCAAAGGCGGCTAATTCAGTATGGGTCGGTAAACCTTTATCCTCCAAAAAACTTATTGAAGCAGCAACAAAGATAAAAAGTTTACAAAAAACAACTGCATCAACGCCATCTACATCAACTCAAGATAGCGAAACAATGCAGGAGAAAACACCTTCAGTACCTGAGGTTAAACCGTTTTCGTTAGTTAATGACACAAAAGTCGCCATACCCAAAAAAGTTAGTCCAGAAAACACAACAACAGCGACATTAGTAAGGTCTGAATCTTTAGAAAACAATCAAGCAAAACATGTTGATCCAACTAAGAATCCTATGGATGAGTTGATGGACAAATCAACTCCTCGTGTTGATCAAGCCACCCTAAATCCGTCAGAAAACAAACAAGACACTCAAAAAAAGAAGATTAAAAAACCAAAAACAGCAGAAGAAATAGCAACCGAGGCAGCTAAACAAGAACAACGTTGGAAGGAGTTGTGTGGGGAGAGTGATGATAGTAACGATATAGCAGAGGAACAACGCTATATTCCTGATAATTATTTTATTGGCAAATTGACAGGCGCTGTACGCTTAGCCAAACAATCACAGCAAGTTGTTGAAATAAAAGCATTACCTTATTCTATTTTTATTTTACCAAACGAACATCAAGTTTTTACAGAACTTTCCATTAGCGATGAAAATTTTATTCGATTTTCTCGTACTAAGATTAAACAGGGGGAAATGAATATCCATATTTTGAGTAGTATTGAAACAGGGAAGTTAGAAATGCAAATGAACCAACTACCTAAATGTATTCATAGTTTAGAGTCGTTTCTTTGGACGAGTAGCTTATTAGCTTCTTATGGGCGCTTACCCATAACGCTTAATCTTGACAAAAAAACAGCTTTGAAGTATTGGCCAAGCTTTGCTCGTATAGAAGCTTTTCCTTACAGTATGAGAATAGCCGCTTTATGGCATCATTCACCTGATACTTTAATGGAGATAGCAAATAAGCTTGCTATTCCACAACGCTATGTTTTTGCCTTTTATAATGGTGCGGTTGCTTTAGATCTCGTAGAACATGACCCTAAGAAAGTAAAAAAACAGATAAAAGCTCAACCAAAGAAAAAAGGCAGTGGTTTGATTTCACGCTTATTTAAGCGTCTATTAGGGGGATCATCATAATGAGTGTTGTTAACAGAAAGATTATATTTACAGGTCCTGTGGGTTCTGGAAAAACAACCGCAATCATATCTATCAGCGATATCGAACCTGTAACAACGGATCAAAGCGCCTCTGATATGACTCAAAAACGCAAAAACAATACCACAGTCGCAATGGATTATGGCGTAATAAACGTCAGTGAAAATGAACGAGTTCACTTATATGGCACACCTGGTCAGGAAAGATTTGACTTTATGTGGAACATTCTGACAAAAGGTGGTATCGGTTTAATTCTTTTAATGGATAATACACGGCAAGATCCCTATCAAGATTTAAAATTCTATACGGGAGCCTTTAAAGAATTTATTGATGAGCAGCAAATGGTAGTCGGTGTAACAAGAATGGATCTACAACGTACTCCTAATATTGATAACTATAGGAGATGGCTAGATGAATTAGGTTACTCTGCCCCCGTTTTCGAAGTGGATGCACGTTCAAGGAAGGATGTTTCAGTATTAATTCAAGGACTACTTTTGTCCTTAGACCCAGGAGTCTCTTAATAATGAGTAATTATGTTCCCCAGCAAGATCTCTATTTAGGCGTTACCCCAGCAGGTTGCTACTATGCTGTTCAAGAAAATAAAGACGAGCCAGGTCGGAACTTTTTACACAATATATTGCGTCAATTAGAGACACCTTTGTTTAATGTAAAAGTTGCCTGTGCCTTTAGTGGTTTAAAAAAGAAAAGTGCATTAGAGTTTGTTCACTGGTTACAAGATGCTGGTTTTATTTATGGCATAGAAGACCCAGAGGATGCCCCTCAAGATTCTCTTGAAATTTTGTTATCCAACAAACTTAAACTATTATCAGATGAAGGCAAAGCCATATTAGCAGGATCTCAAGGTTTATACCTTGGAGCAGCAGGATTTCCACATGAAGCCGCTGAGGAATTAGCAGCGGTGGGGGCAAACTTAAGCAAAGTTTATGAACATCACCAACATTTATTGCAAGGTAATTTAGGATACAGACAACAGGCATGGAGCCTAGTCGATTCATCAGGGAATAGTAAAGTTGGTTTTTGGCCGATTCATATAGGCAACGATCATTTCACCTTGATTATATCGGGTATGCCGCAATTCAATCAAAATAGTTTTAAAGAAATTATATGGGCTCTATCAACTCGTTATGATATGACATGATAATAGCTTGTCACCCGATAAAACATTATATACAACCAATAAACAGAGGAAATACTTATGCGTTCTGAAATGCTGAACTCAATTTTAAGTGATTTGAATGGCTCTACAGCTGATATCGAAGCGTCAGCCGTACTTTCTACTGATGGACTCATGATGGCAGCCGTCTTGCCCGCTGGAATGGATGAGGATCGTGTAGGTGCAATGAGCGCAGCTATGCTCTCTTTAGGAGACAGAACTGCAGAAGAATTAGGTAGAGGTGCTTTAGAACAAGTCTTAATCAAAGGTGATAATGGTTATATCTTAATGACGCACGCAGGTCATGAAGCAGTTCTTACCGTATTAGCTAAGTCAAACGCAAGACTAGGATTAATTTTCCTAGATGTAAAAAGAGCAGCAGAGAGTACCGCTAAGATCTTGTAATTTTGAAAAACTATCCGAAGTCTATGTTGTAATAGGTTATCAATGATATAGCAATGGGAATAAAGGACATAAATAACAACCTAATGGTGTTTGTTAGTTTTGAAAGGATTTCTCATAAACTGGCTTACCATCATAAAAAGAGTTCTTTATTATGGATCTATTCTAAATAGAAAGGATGCTATTTAGAATCTAATAAGCGGAAAGTATATAATGCGTAACTCAATACGTGGCAATAAAATCATGTTTATCTTCAAAAAACGTATTACTCAAATATTCTTTTTAATTCCCGCTCTAGTATTAGGGCTAGCAATATCATCTGCGAGTTATGCGGACAAACTCGATGCATCTTTAGCTAAAGCAAGCTACGGACCGGTTACAGGAAGTGATACATTAGGTAAAATCGTTGCACGTTATTATTCTGGTTCATCCCTGACTCAGCAACAGATTATGACAGCTATTTTACGCGCTAATCCTGAAGCTTTTATTGGTGGAAATATCCACTTTCTTTTAAGAGGTTCAACACTTCTTTTACCAAAAGAAAGATTAATTTCAACCATTAGTCAAAACGATGCAAAAAAAATAATAAAAGAACACTATCGCTATTTTCAACGAGGAAAAACAGGTAATTTCAAAATAGCACCCTTAGTTGATTCAAATAGTGGTTCTGATACACGAGATTTTGAAAAAGATGCTGCTTTCATACTCTCAGAACAAGCAGAGCACATTAATATTCCTGATGCTGAAAAAAACCAAACACCACCCTCCCCTCAAACTGAAACTTCCCCTGCTAAAGTAGTTGTAGAAAAATCCCCCATAAAAGAAAAAAATACAACGCAAAATAATATCGTTCAAGCTAAAAAAACACCAACAAAACCAGTTGATAACTCTATTAATGATATTGAACTTGAATCATTGAAAATTAAAATATCTCAGCTAGAAAAACTACTCTCTACTCGCGGTATTTCTCCGTCAGTCTCAGATGGAACAGAAAAAGAGCTAAAAAACATACTTGAAAATCAAAAGAAAAAAATAAAGCAACTAGAAAAAGATAAAAGAAATAAAAACAATGAGTTAGCGCAGTTAAAAGAAAAAATAGCAAAGCTAGAAGCATCATTAAAGAAAATGTCACAATCTCTCGCTGATAAAGACAACTTATCTTTATCAACAGATGCAAATGAAAAAGCTATTATTAGCCAATTAAAAATAGAAAATGCAGATCTCCAAAAGAAACTTAACTCACTTCAAATAGAGCTAAAGAAAAAAACCGAAGAGGTAGCGCTTCTTACAACTGAGATTAATAATTCCAAAAAAACTATTAGTAATTTAGAAAGTAAACTACTTGATAGCGACAAAGAAAATGCCAAACTTGATCAGCAAATAGCCGAAATTGAAGCTAAACTTGCAAAAATCAGACAAGAACCTACTAGAAACTTAAACATAAATGGCAACAATAATGATACCTTAGCTTTTGTAAAATCTCCTTGGACTTGGCTACTTCCCTCTCTCTTCCTACTTTCAGTTTTAGCGTACTTATTTAAGCGTTCTTTCTCTCAAACAAAAAAAGTACCCGTTACTCACTCTGATAGTGTAGAAAAAGAGACAAAAAATATTTCTCCTCCAAACACAAACAAAAAACTAACGGAAAACAAAACATCAAAGACAACAACCTCAGTTGTTCCTGATATTATTAGCTCTGCTAGTGAAGAAGAATCAATGGAGTCTTCCATTAAACTGGATATAGCAAAAGCCTATATGGACATGGACATGCCTGATGCCGCGATTGAAATATTACAAGAAGCCTATCAAGAAGGCAGTAATAAACAACGTCTAGAAGCAAAGCAGTTATTAGAAAAATTAGCTTAGGAAACTCTAGGAAATTTCAAGTAATGATTTTACTCATATTCCGCTGTTTTTTTGTTCCTTCTAGTCGTACCTCAAGAGGCACATAGTCGCTCTATGTAACAATTGAGATGATGCAAACAGGGACAAAAGGGTAAGTAAGATTAGTAAAATCATTGCTTGAAAATTCCCTAAGGGCTATCAGTTTAAATTGATAGCCCAAAAAAGATGAGTAACATCGATTAGTTTGTTTTTAGAACTTCTTATCAGATGCAGATGTTCCCCCTAAAGCAAAGGAATTATGTGGATAAGCGTTTGAGCCTAAATTAAAGGGGTTATCTTGGGAAGCACTTGAACTAACCTCTTGCTTATCAATACTACGTTGGAGTTTACGATACAAAAACCAATCAATACTAAAAAAACGCCCTGCTCCCATAAAAAACAAAGACAATACCATCAAAAAATACATAACCCGAACCGTCAAATGATCTATTGTTACATCGGTATTATAAGCATGAGTCATCAACAGATTCTCACCTGCCGTCACAACGTTCTCATCACCAAGTGCTAATAAAATAGTAAACCCTATCAAGGCTAATAAAGGTAATGAAATCCAACGTACAGCAAAACCAATCACCAACAAAAAAGCACCAATAACTTCAATACCACCGATCACACCATTCATTATTTCAGGAACTGGCATAGGTGTTGCACTCAACACCTTAACACTTGCATCATAGGTTGCTGAATCAAACCAAGTTACGGGAAAAAGCCAATTAATATCAGGTTCTACAAACAATCCTAGCTTCTTACTACCAGAGAACCATAACATAGGTGCTAAAAATAAACGAAGTAAAAGAGAAGGCAGGAAATCAAGCCCTCTTAGCCATCCAAAACTAAAAAAGCCTAGTAAAAATTTGGTCATTAGGGGGAGTCTCCATGATAAAAGGCATCTCTATTAATTAGGTATTGCCCAAAAGAATACCTAATTAATAGAGATGCCCTGAATATAATCTCCTCTTATTTGACTGTTTTCTCATAGGTTTTGCAAGTGCATTTACCTTTATTAAGCAACCATTCATCTATTTGCTTGTAATTTACTCTACTTAGGAAACTGCAAATAAACACTTAACTTCTATCTGAGTCCGCATTAACCTTAATCACCGATTAAGGTTATTTTATCTCCAAAATGGTTTCGCCATTTCTTTTGCAACCATTTCCTTAGTTAAACCCAGATCATCCAATAAATGCTGATCTAATTCGGCAAGATCTCTTCTTTGACGTGAACGTTGCATCCAAAGATTAAGCGTATTAAACCATTGAGAATTAGAAAGCGACGCTGGCGTTATTTTTTTATTACGATTTTTATCTTTTTTTGAATTTAAAATAGGCTCATCACACGTACTTATAGTTTGAGGATATTCCTTTACAAAATTTTCTACTGTATTGACATAAGACATAACACCTAGCTCCTCTTGAATTTAATAATATTTTTCTTACAACACTATTAAACCTTCAAAAAAGAAAAGTATCTAATCGTTTAATCAGAAGACTACTATCAGAAATTCCGATTATTGTTTTGCCTTCATAATAGGCATAGTTATTATTTGGAACATTTTTAATTTAAGGAACATGGATAAAAAAAGACTGTACTGCCAATAGTCGAGAGGAAGTGTATATTTTACTAAAATACCCATCATGGTAGCGTTACACTTCTTGTCAAACTCAATCCTTAGCTTTTAAAACAAAAAACGGATACTCTATCATGGAACTCTACCAACTACGTACTTTTGTGACTGTTGCTGATGTCGGTAATCTTACCCATGCTGCTGAACGATTATTCACTAGTCAGCCTGCGATTAGCGCACATATAAAAGCCTTGGAACGCGAACTCAATGTGAAACTATTTGACCGCACTTCAAAAGGTATGCGCCTAACGGCACATGGAAAAATTTTAATTGAAAAAGCACATCAAATCTTAAATGCAACTAATGAACTGCGTATTGAAGCCAGTACCTTATCAGGGGAACTTGCAGGTGTTATAAAAATTGGCTTAAACACCAATGCTGAGTTTCTACAACTTCCTGTATTACACCAACAACTCCTCGCAAAATCTTCCCGACTAAAGATTCAATTAGCTGAAGATATCTCGATTGAATTACTGCATGAGATTCGCAGAGGCTCACTTGATGGTAGCTTTTATTTTGGCGATAATCCTTTAAAAGAAGTTGCGAGCATTTCATTAACAGAAACAACCATTGTTGTCGCCGCTGCCAACAAATGGAGACAAGATATTATTAATGCAAGCCCTGCTGATCTTGCAAAACTCCCTTGGATTTACCCCGTTCCTTTTTGCCCCTATCATAAATTTGTTAATCATTTATTTAAACGGCTTGATGAAAAGCCAGAACGAATTGCTGATGCCTCTTCAGAACGCTCAATGAATGTTTTACTTCGTTCTGGTGTAGGATTAGCATTAATTCGTCACGATGAAGCCCAACCACTAGTTCAACAAGGCTTAATAAGCATTTGGCAAGGGCAATCTTTCACTTTACCACTCAATTTCGCCTATCTAAAAAACAGACAACACGACCCTTTAATACAAGCACTTCTGCAAAGTGTTAGTGCCTCTTTTTCTAACTCACCCAAAGACCCAATTGATAGCATAACCACCTAAAAGCAAAAGATCACAAATCATTTTATTAGGATAGAAAATAGGTAGCAAAATAAGAGAGGTATAAAAAAAGCCTACATTGAAATAATGTAAGCTTTTGATATTAAAAATACAAATGGTGGGCCTGGAAGGACTCGAACCTTCGACCAATAGATTATGAGTCTACTGCTCTAACCAACTGAGCTACAGGCCCCGATTTTTTAGGTGGCCAATTATATAATAATAAAACCACTTAGGGTATCAATAAAAATCATCTTGAAGCGGTTGGTTCATTACTTGCTTCTAAGAAGCTACGTAGCATATCCGACCTGCTGGGATGACGCAACTTTCTTAATGCTTTTGCTTCAATTTGTCGAATACGTTCGCGGGTAACATCAAATTGTTTACCAACTTCCTCTAGTGTATGGTCTGTATTCATATCAATTCCAAAACGCATTCGCAGTACTTTTGCTTCTCTTGGGGTTAAGCTACCAAGTACATCACGCGTTGTACCACCTAGGCTTGATGAGGTTGCAGAATCCATTGGTGATTGTACATTGTCATCTTGAATAAAATCACCAAGGCTTGAGTCTTCATCATCTCCAATTGGGGTTGCCATTGAAATGGGTTCTTTCGCTATTTTCATTACTTTGCGAACTTTGTCTTCGGGCATTTCCATTGCAATTGCCAGCTCTTCTGGTGTTCCTTCTCGTCCTTTTTCTTGTAATAGTTTACGTGATACACGATTGAGTTTATTGATAGTTTCAATCATATGGACGGGGATACGAATGGTACGTGCTTGATCAGCTATAGAACGAGTGATTGCTTGACGTATCCACCATGTCGCATAGGTTGAAAATTTATAACCACGGCGGTATTCAAATTTATCAACCGCTTTCATTAAGCCAATATTTCCTTCTTGAATGAGATCAAGGAATTGTAAACCACGGTTGGTATATTTTTTTGCTATAGAAATAACTAAACGTAAATTAGCTTCTACCATTTCCTTTTTAGCACGACGTGCTTTTGCTTCACCAACAGAGACAGAACGGTTAATCTCTTTTATCTGTGTAATAGAAAGCTGAGTTTCTTCTTCTATTTTAATCAGTTGTTTTTGCAAAAATATAATATCTTCTCTAAATATTTCGAGCTTATCTTTATATTTTGGGAACTTGATAATGACACTATCGAGCCAGTCTATATTGGTTTCATTCTGAGGGAAGCTTTTAATAAAATCAATACGTTTCATTTCAGCTTTATCAATGCACATACGCATGATTTGGCGCTCTAATCCTCGAATGCGCGTTATAATATCTTTAAGTTGATGCCCTAAGCGATCAATCACTGGTTGAGTGTATTTAAACTCCATCAGTTTTCTTGCTTGAGCGACACGCGTTGCCTTGTATAACTCTTCATTTTTTTCATTACAGGCTTTGCAGGCGGCCTCGTAAAGACTTCTTAACTCAGCAAATTTTTTCTTGGCTATTTCTGGATCAGGACCTAAATCTTCTAGTTCTTCTTCCACATCGTCTTTATTAGCTTCTGCTTCTTTTTTCTTCTCCTCTTTTTTCTTCTCTTCCTCTTTCTTTTTATCTTCTGCTTTTACAGGAGTGGCAGGCTCAGGAATGATATGACGTTCTGCGTCGGGGTCAATAAAATCACTAATAATGTCGGTTAAACGCCCACCCGTTTCG
>JALVEA010000235.1 GCA_027008665.1 Thiotrichaceae bacterium
GACTTTCTAAAAAGAGTGCTAGTTTATCGCCGTATATATTAAGCGATGGTTCATAGCTGGAGGCTTTTGCAAATGCACCGAGTAATAAGCCATTTTGTGATGCTAATAATTTCGTATCTTTGGGTAAACCTCGGTGTTTATTACGATATGCTTTTAATTTATTTCTTAAGTGGTTCACTTGTTTTTCTAGTAATTTAACAGGTTTTCCCATTTTTTTAGCCAGTGTGCTTAATGCTTCTTCACGTCGTGGTAGATTTCCAGCAGGTAGCTCATTGGCTTGGTCTAAATTCCATACTTTATAGGCTAAATCTAATTCTTTTTTATTTAGAATCTTAGGCAATTCATGCCGAGACCAGAGGTAAAAACCGCCTTCTTTATTTTTATTATCCACCGCGGAAAGACTTGATATATAGGCATTACTTTTACCACGCATGGATTCAATCACAAAGTGTAAGGTTTCAATTGCTACTTGACGATATTCTGGATTGTTATAACGCTCTGCGGCTTCAAAATACAATAATGTCATTAAGGCGTTGGTATACAACATTTTCTCAAAATGCGGTGTTTCCCATGCGGGGTCAACGGTATAGCGATAAAATCCTCCTCCTATATCGTCATGCAATCCTTTACGTGCCATTTGATTGAGCGTCAACTGTAAAAAGTCATCAATTTCTGTATTTTTTTTCTGTTTATTAATGGCAAGCAATGCCGTTAGTTGGGCAGTTGAAGGAAATTTACGATTCCCAAAGCCGCCTAATAAAGTATCTGCATTTTCCATAATAACCGTTTGCAGATTATTAGCTGCTTTAGAAATTCTCTGATTTGAGCTAGTTCGTTCTTGTGTTTGTAGCATATTGGTGAGTGTTTCATTTCTATTTTTTGCCATATCCGTTAATGATTGAGCGTCCTTTTTCCAGCGTTGTTGCAATCCTTTTAGCACCCTCACAAAATTATCATGCGGCATATAGGTTGCACCGACTAAAGGATAGGCGTCAGGGGTTAGAAATACATTTAATGGCCAACCTGCTGAACCTGTTGTAATTTGTACAAATTCAATTAAGCGCTTATCCAATACGGGATTTAATTCACGATCTACCTTAATCGCAATAAAATCCTTATTTAATATTTTCGCAATCGTTTTGCTTTGATAACTTTCTCGTTGCATCACATGACACCAATGGCAAGAAAAATAGCCAACAG
This sequence comes from Thiotrichaceae bacterium, assembly GCA_027008665.1. Taxonomy (GTDB): domain Bacteria; phylum Pseudomonadota; class Gammaproteobacteria; order Thiotrichales; family Thiotrichaceae; genus JAGLBW01. The sequence goes on from JALVEA010000235.1 coordinate 1,201, forward strand.
AAACAAAAATCATTTTATTTTCTTTTTTTGCTTTATCTAAGGCAGTTTTACCCCATAACATCCAGTTAACAGGGTCATTACCATGCATGGCTAAATACGGTGAAGCATTATTTTTCAACTCATTCGCAAAAAGGCTATGGGTGAAAAAAAGAAGGGTGGTCAATAGAAAATAATGAAGCAATCGTTTCATTTATATTGGTCTCATGATAGAAAAAATACCGATAATTTCAGCTTAGATTATAACGTGTTGAATTGCTTTCTAGTTGCAACAAATCATTACCATAAATTTAATGGGAAAAGATAGATCTTTCACTTTTTGATGAAAATCATCACAGAAGCACTGATATTGTTACTTTGAACTGCTTGATGGACTAGGGTACAATCGCCAAATGTCAGGAAATAGCTACGGAAAATTATTCACTGTGACCTCTTTTGGAGAGAGTCACGGCCCCGCCATCGGTTGCATTGTTGACGGATGCCCTCCTAATATGGAGTTATCAGAGCGTGATATTCAAGGTGATTTGGATTTACGCAAACCAGGAACCAGTCGCCATACCACGCAACGTCGAGAGCCTGATCAGGTGCAAATATTATCAGGTGTGTTTGAAGGTAAAACGACAGGTACTCCGATTGCATTGATTATTCATAATGTTGATCAGCGCTCAAAAGATTACTCTGAGATTATGGATCGCTTTCGCCCGGGTCATGCCGATTATACATATTATAAGAAATACGGTTTTCGTGATTATCGGGGGGGCGGACGCTCATCAGCCCGAGAAACGGCGATGCGAGTTGCAGCAGGGGCGATTGCTAAGAAATATTTATATGAAAAACATGGCATTGTCATCCGTGGTTATTTATCTCAATTAGGCCCTATTAAAGCAGAGCAACATGATTGGAATGAAATTAGAAACAATCCTTTCTTCTGTCCTGATGCAGAGAAAGTGCCTAAAATGGAAGCCTATATGGATGCCTTGCGTAAAGAAGGCAACTCCATTGGCGCTAAGATTAGTGTGATTGCCTCTAATATCCCTGTGGGTTTAGGTGAGCCTATTTTTGATCGTATTGATGCCGATATTGCTCATGCAATGATGAGTATTAATGCGGCTAAAGGGGTCGAAATTGGAGCGGGTTTTGATTGCGTCACCCAAAAAGGGACCGAACACCGTGATGAAATCACTATAGACGGTTTTGATGGCAATCAAGCAGGCGGGACATTAGGCGGAATTACATCAGGGCAAGACTTGGTGGTGCATACGGCTTTTAAACCAACCTCTAGTATGCGAATTGCGGGTAAAACCATCAATCTTGACGGTGATGCGGTGGAAGTAGTCACTAAAGGTCGTCACGATCCTTGTGTTGGGATTCGTGCCACCCCCATTTGTGAAGCCATGCTCGCCATTACACTGATGGATCATCTGATGCGTCATCGCGCACAAAATCTTGATGTCACCACCCCCCTAAAAGATATACCCGCTTCCCTTCACACCCCAGATTGTGCTGATTAAATAAGGAAGTTTCAAGCAATAGGGGGAGGATCATTATTTGAAACTTCCTAAGAAGCTAATTGTATGGCTGTCAAAGTAAAAATTTGTGGTATAACCTCTGTTAAGGATGCCTTAGCGGTTAGCTCTTCTGGGGCGGATGCTATTGGTCTTGT
>JALVEA010000236.1 GCA_027008665.1 Thiotrichaceae bacterium
GAATCTCACGATTCAAGCCCCTGTGTCTTTTGCTCAGAGGTAGTTGACTCCTCACGTCCCATTAGAAAATCTTGATATTCTTTAAGTTTTTCCCATTTGTTGTTATAGGCTAAATCAGCCTGATAAGGCCATGTTTCAGGGTCATGGGTTTTAAAGGAGGGACTGGCTGCGATTAAAATAACTTTTAGTGTTTCGCTGTCTGATGCGCGTAAGTCGGCATAAGTTCTAATTCCTGCGGCGTGCAAAGCGGTTTCTATTTTGGGACCAATACCTTCAATTTTCTTAAAATTATCAGTTGCTTCTAAAGGGTCAGTATTGATGGTTGGTGGGCTAGTTTTGGCTTTTTCTGTTTCTTCTTTTGCGTTACCTAGTAGTTGCGAGGCTTTATTTGTGGCAGATGAGCTTGCATCAAAAATAACTGTTTTTTCATCGTTGATATTTTCAGGTGTTTTATTTTTAATAAAGGAGTTTGAGTCAGAGAGCGTATCTTTAGCAGTATCTGAAGTGTCTGAAAAGCTGTCTTTAACGGATGAACCTACATTGCTTGCTTTATCAGTTATTGTGCTTTTGCTATCGCTGATTTTATCGCTAACCGAAGCGCCTGAATCTGTTATTTTATCCATAGCGGAAGATCCTGCACTGGATAAGTCTGAGCTTGCTGCGGCAATAGAACTACCGATAATGCCTGCGGCACCACCTGCTCTTCCTTTTAATGTATTGCTTTCAGCGTCATGGTCAGGATAGGTAGCTCCTGCTTGTTGAGCAGGTTGTCTATAGCCATTTTGATGATCTACCGTTTTACGTTGATAAGGGGGGCGTTTATTACCACGAAGTTTACCCAGCGCCCAGCAAAAGAGTGTGCCGAGTAGAAATGCGCCTGCTAGCATAATGAGAATTTCAAAGGTAGCATCCTGCAATTGATAGTTTTTTGTTACATCATTGTCAAACATTTAGTTATATCCTTAATAATCAAAAATGGTTAGTTAAGAGGGGTCAATTCTACTCGGCGATTCTTTTTTCTTCCGATTTTAGTTTTATTGGTTTTTAGTGGTTTATTTTCTCCTTTGGAGCTTACTTTTATCTGTGCTTTTGGAGCGCCGAGTTTAATTAGCATTTTTTTGATAATGTTTGCACGTTGTAAACCCAATTTATAGTTGGTTTTTTTAGAACCGATACTATCGGTATGTCCTGTCAACACAATCTTATTGTCAGTTGATGCTTCTAACCAGTGGGTAATTTTCTTAAAGTACTTTGAGGCTGATTTTGATAGCTTAGGTTCGGCGGAGTTGAAGGGGAAATAAAGTAGGCTGGCTTGTATTTCGCTATCTGCTGTGCCTTGAATCGTTTCTATGGTCATTTCATCTTTTGCTGGGGTATCTGTTTTTTCTTTATCGTTGTTAGCTTGGTTTTTACTAGATTCTGCATCTTGAGATTCTTTAACTGTGTTTTGATTCTCGTTAGTCTCTATTATGACCTCTGCTTTTGGACTGCTATTATTGTCAAGTGCATCAATAATACCGTCTTCATCGGAGTCTTTTGGTTTGCCTGCTGTTTTACCTATTTCTTCACCATCATTGAGACCATCACCATCGCTATCTGCTTTTAGTGGATTGGTTCCGATGGCTATTTCATCAATAGTTGTCAAACCGTCATTATCATCATCAGGATCAATGGCGTTAATCAGTTTATCATTGTCGGTATTAATTGGTGTTTGCGGGTTACTTCCTACCTCAGTTGCATCATCAATACCGTCACCATCACTGTCTTTTTCTAAAGGATTTGTTTTAATTGCAATTTCAAGAAGTGTAGGCAGATTATCATTATCATCATCCTTGTCTAATGCATTAATTTTGCCATCTTGGTCTGTATCAAGTGCTTCACCTGGTTCACTACCGACTTCTTCATTGTCGGGAATACCATCACCATCACTATCGGTTTTTTGAGGATCGGTTTCTAGTGTAATTTCTTCTTCATCACTAAGACCATCAGCATCACTATCTAACATCTGTGTGGCACTAGATTCTATTTTAGTATTATTTGAGTTTGCTGTAGTAGGGATTGTTGGATTGGTATTTAATGCTTTATATGATGAATCACAAAATCCTTTAATTTTACAAGTGTAGTACCACCAGCTACCGAGACCCCAGATAGTGGTTAGCATGAGTAGAGTTAGTACACGTTTTTTCATGAGCAATGGCTCCTTTAATAGTGACACAATGTGTTGGAAACTTCCTTAATATAAACCTTAATTATTGTATGGGTTTAAATTCCAACGAGCTATTTTATAATATATTTTAGGTAATCACTAGCCAAGCATCTGAAATATTTGTAATTTCGTATGGTTGAGTAGTACTTAAATAAACTGAGTGCTAATTCGATATTTAATGATTAGCCGAGATAATCTTTAATAATTTTAGACGCTGTTGTGAGAGTCGATGAATCCAATAACTAAGTGCCATTGTCAAAAGGACAGCGCTTGCAAAAGCATATAAGCCAAAGTGAACTTCAATTTTTGCTAATGCACCGAGTTTTACTGAAACAAGTAATAAAGCAACGACAAAAACGTCTAACATAGACCATTTACCTAATGTTTCAATGATTTGCAATGATTTATCAAGTAAAGAACCGTGGGAGTACTCAACATTTAAGATAAGCAGTAAATTAGCGATTTTGATGGCAGGTATGCAGAGGCTAAAGAGAGTAATTACAGTAAATAAAAACCATTCTTCATTGGCATAAAATTGTTTGACGGTTGAAAGTAATGAAACCGTATTTTCAATAAAGCTAAATTTGATTAAAGTAAGCAAGGGAGAGGTGACACCTATG
>JALVEA010000237.1 GCA_027008665.1 Thiotrichaceae bacterium
CTCTACACCTCAAGTTATGTCACTGAGATAACAACCTCCGCTATTAATGCAGTCCCTAAAGGACAAGAAGAAGCGGCACGCGCCTGTGGTTTTTCAAAAGCCCAAACCCTGTTTTATATTATTCTGCCCCAATCGATTAAACTAATGATTCCTCCCATGGCAGGTGTCTATGTCATTATTATTAAAAACACTGCCATTTTATCCGTGATCGGTATTTCAGAACTAACCCGACAAGGCGAAATTGCCATCTTACGACTACCTAATGATATTATGTTTATTTATGCCTTGATAGCCTTTATGTACTTTGTCTACTGCTATCCTATTTTACGATTTTCATCTTGGGCAGAAAATAAATTTGGCTCTATTAAGTAGAAAGACACAATCAATCTAATATTTTGCTCGTTGACTTGTCATTCTTCACTTTCTAGTTGACACTTTCTATTATGAAAGATGCCCCCCTTTTTGATCTTTATATTTCTAAACCACCTATGCGGTGGGTAACACAGGAGACCAAGCCTAGGCTTGGACTCCATTTTTCTAAACCACCTACGCGGTGGGTAACTTCTTAAAAAAACTATAACATATTATTTATATTAAAAAAATCTCTCCATTTCTAAAAAATACAATATTTTTATCTTACAAATAGACTTCATTAAAAATCAATAAGTTACAGTATATCTAAAAATTCATTGTATTTTTTAGTTTTTTACAAAGATTTTGACCTTCAAAATGCTGATGCAAGAATCAATTAACTTAATTTGAACTTATTAAAATCACTTATGTCTATAATTTCAAGTTATCATTAAAATAAAAATTGATGATAATCATTTACTTGGTCATAAAATAAATATAGGGTCAAGCAAAAGTCGATGGATAACGAATAAGAATAACAATCAAATAATAATTATAAGAATCATATCAATCGTTTAGGAAGCCATAAATAACGGGCATTATTTATAGCTTTCTTGGGCTTTGGGCTGATTTGTTATCGGGCTAAGGGAGCTTTAAATAAACTGTGTTTTTTATTATCACAACGAGACTTGTTTGAATATTAGTCTTGCTGTATACAACATGAACACATCAGTTATTTAGGGCTTCCTGATGACAATTTAGTTACAAAATTATTGAATGTATCATTCTTTTATTATTGGTGATGAAAATGGGGAAAATTAGTCTACAAGACGCTCGGCATTTGTCGATGCGCACGGGTTTGGGGGCGCGTTGGAAAGATATTCAGCGCTATCAAAATCTTTCAAGAAAAAAAAGTGTCCATTATGCTGTTTATAGTTCATCCACTCGATGGGTTTTAACACCGCCTAAATTAGCAAAGTGGCACAGTTGGGATTCAAAACAATCAGCACAGCAAAGACGTTCTTTATATACCCGTTTAAATCGTGATAAACAAATATTGCGAGAATGGTCAGTGCAAAATATGTTGCGCTCACCCTATCCTCTAACGGAACGTATGGTGTTGTTTTGGCATAATCATTTCACTTCTTCTCTTAACAAGGTGAATCAGCCCAACCTATTATTAAAACAGAATTTATTATTTCGTCGTCATGGTTTAGGGAATTTTAGGCAACTTTTACATGGTATTTCACGCGATCCTGCCATGCTGATTTATTTAGATAATGACTACAGCAAAATGGAAAAACCGAATGAAAACTTCGCACGCGAATTGCTAGAACTGTATACCTTGGGTGAGGGAAATTATACTGAAACAGATATTCGTGCTGTGGCAAAGGCATTTACTGGTTGGACAGTTGATCGGGCTAATGCACGTTTTGTGTTTCGTAAAGACTTGCATGACAACAGCGTAAAATATTTTATGGGTAAAAAAGGTCGTTTTAATGGTAATCACATTATTGATATCTTATTAAAAAACCCAGAAACCGCTGAAACGATTGCAAAGAAATTTTGGTATGAATTTGTTAGCGATGAAAAACCCAATCCATATATTATCCGACGCTGGGGGAATATTTTTCGTGATGCTAAATACGATATTCGTAGCTTACTAGTTACTGTTTTAAATAGTCCAGAGTTTTGGTCTGATCGTAACCGTGAAGAGAAAATAAAATCACCCATAGAGCTGATTGTCGGAACCTCTCGTTCATTGGGATTAAAATCACTAAAACCTTCACAAATTATCAATATTTGTGATGCCTTGGGGCAAAAGATTATGACTCCTGATACCCCAGAGGGCTATTTAGGTGGTCAGGATTGGATCGATACCTTTACATTGCCAACTCGAATCAATTTGATGGCTTTGTTTATTAACAAAGCTCATCATCAGGAGTTAGCAAGAATTCCTGATCTATCTTTTGAGCATAATAAAAACTGGTTACTGGCAAGAAAAAATATTAACCCCATCCCAGCGTCTGCATCAAATCGTAAGCAAAAACTACATGCTTTATTGACAGACCCTGCTTATCAATTGACATAGGAGATTTTAATAATGAAACGTAGAACATTTGTAAAATTAAGCTCTCTAGGGTCATTGCCTTTAATGGGGTTATTGTCTAAAAGCGCACAGGCTACTGAGCAAAACAAAACCGCTATTGCTAAAAGAAAACGCACAGTGGTTTTAGTCGAGTTATTAGGTGGAAATGATGGTTTGAATACATTGATTCCTTTCACCGATCCTTTGTACTATAAATTGCGCCCTACCCTTGCCATTTCAAGAGCGTCAATGCTGCCGATTACAGACTCATTGGCAATGCACCCTTCATTGCGCCCATTACAAACGTATTGGCAACAAAAAGAAATGGCATGGATACAGGGTGTTGGCTATCCACGTAGTAATCGCTCCCAT
>JALVEA010000238.1 GCA_027008665.1 Thiotrichaceae bacterium
GAAGATCATTATTAATGGACTTAATACGTCACTATCTAATGGTGATTATAAGCTAACAGAATTAGTGGTGAATATTAGTATTGTTATGCTATTACCAGAATTAGGTGAATTTTTTTTAGAGCAAACTAATAATACCCTAGCAGTAGCAGACATTAGTGAAGCACGACGTGCGGTAGAAGTTTTTACTCAATTAGATCGTACTGCAAGATTAGCCGTCCACATAGGCGACCCTGACAATGAACTAAATGGGGATGCAGGTCTTGTAAAATGCCTTCAAGAGCTACAAAGAAAACAAGACCTTGCCATAAGCACCCGAGAAGAAACAGGGGAAAGAGAATTGTGTGCATTATTATACTTTTCAGCATGGTTAAAACACGAAACACCCAATGCATCCTATGCTAAAGAAGCACTGATCTTACTTGCTCCAGTCGATGAAATCTGCCAACAATTACGCTCTAAAGAAGGCAATTTAACCAAACTATATCTATTAAGGGCGCTATCCGCATGGGCATGGCGACAACAAGATAAAGAAGCCATCACTTTATTAGAGCAATACCTACCCACCATAATAGACCTTTGTAATAGAGCCACACACAATAACGCCGCAGCACCTGGTTTTATTATCGCCTATATGGCATTGTTAAATAATCCATTAGCAAAGCAACAATGGTTTTATATCTCCAATAAAATGCTAAGCGATCAATGCTATTTTGAACTCGCCATCTTTCACAAACTACTCAAGCAAGACAAAAAAGCCATTCTCGCTTATAAAAAATTCAAACAACAACAACGAAATGTCTTTGAACAGATGAAAAACCTGCAAAAAAGCGTTGAAATGGATGAATATAACGATCTACTGGAAAAAACAGAAAAGCGTCTAACAAGGGAAACACTAATGGATATTGTTAAGCTTAACTTGGAAGATATGCAACAACTTGGGTTTGTGCCTTGTTGATATTTGAAGCGATAGCAATAAACAGCTTAGCAAGGCTACTAACAACGGCAAATTGCCAATACAGCGTAATATTAATTTTTAATTTAAGTTTAATTTAAGGACACCCATTAATTTATCTCAGTTATTTTTATTGGATGTCCTGTTTTATATTAATTATCAAGCTAACTATTCAACAGTCGTGGGTACTTTCTAGTTTGAAATAATATACACTCGTTGGACAATGTAGATATATAATAAAGACAGATTTAACAGGAGTTTTTTATGGTATTACAAAATAAATTTGATGAAATCCTTGATTCTCTTGGAAATAATGCGGCTGACTTTTTTATGGCGGCAAGTCTTTATCATGCAAAAAAAATCAGTTTTGCAACGGCTGCATCGCTTGCTAACTTAAGCTTTGATGCCTTTTTAGTCCGCCTTGAAGAACATTTTGGGCGTGGTTTTATTATTGATGATGATACTGTATTAGAAGATATAGCCACCGTTGATGCAATGCTAACCACCTCATTATGAACGTAGTTTCCAATACCAGTCCCCTTATTTTCTTATCAAAAATCGAGGCTTTGGAATTATTAGATGTTTGTTTTGATAGCATTACAATTCCTATTGCTGTTGAATCAGAGTTAAAAGAATTAGCATTACCTTCTTATATCCAACGACAAGCGGTTTCGGAGCTTGGCAGTTATTATGTTAAGGGAGCAATCGGGAATTTACATATTGGTGAGCTAGAAGCGATGGTCTTGGCACAGGAAATAAAGGCAGATTATGTGCTTTTAGATGATTTAGGTGCAAGAAAAAAAGCAATACGGCAAGGGCTAAATGTCATGGGAACATTAGGCGTTTTAAAACTGGCTAATGCAAAAAAAATCATCTCAAAAAATCAAACGACGGCGTACTATGATGCATTGGTCAATCAACATGGTTTGTATCTGTCCGCCAAAATACTAAGCTTGTTAAAAGCATCCCTGATTTAATTATTTGCAAGAAAATACCCACTCAAAAGAAAATAATTAGGGACACCCATCAATTTATCTTAGTTATTTTTATTGGATATCCTGTTTTGAACATTGGGTGTCCTATTTTGACGCTACCAACTGGAGAGCCGTATGCGGGAGAACTGCATGTACGGTTCGGAGGGAGGGGAGGTAAAACTTCCCTACCCCTATGATGCAGGGGAATTTATTCCCCCTTTAATGCGATTACCTGAGGAATAAATTCCTCTACAGATATTCAAATATTAAATTTCTTCGGAATCGAGTGCTTTAGCCTCGTCTAGCGGGGCTAAAGCCACCGATTCCAGAAATTATTTATATGAAAGTCTATATCTGCATTCTCAAATAAATTTGTGAACGAGTGGGTGATTTGTACTCTAGCATATTGTTATCCTTGAATTCTCACCCTCTAAATCGCTTAAAAATCTTTTTAAAACTAAATGTAAACGGGCAGCTTATCTCCTTAAAATCAAAGCTTTCTGTATCACATTCTGCTACTTTTTTAAATTTGTCACCATTGTGTTGATAAACCTTGGCGATAAGCTCGTCGGGATACACAAGAATATAGTATTTAACGCCTTGTTCTTCATAGCGGTTAAATTTAAGCCCTTCATCACGTCGTGCGGTTGAGGGGCTGAGTATTTCAAAGATAATTTCAGGTGTTTTACTGATAAATTTAGGGTTGTCATCGAAACAAACCAGCGCAACATCGGGTTTAAGCAGTGTATTGGAATCTAGCTTCCAGTCTTCATCAAGTAATACTTCACAATCAGGACATTTATCTGATATCGGCAATAATTCACTGCCAATTGCTAATGCTAACATTTGATGACGTTTTACAGGTGCTGGTGCCATGGCATAC
>JALVEA010000239.1 GCA_027008665.1 Thiotrichaceae bacterium
TTAGCGTTTTTGAATCGTGATGAATCCCTGGGGTATCTATAAAAATAACTTGGTAATTATTTTCAGTGACAATACCACGTACATTAGTCCGTGTTGTTTGCGGTTTATTTACAATCGCAGAAATTTTATAACCCACTAAATAATTTAATAATGTGGATTTTCCAACATTAGGACGACCGACAATAGCAATATAGCCACAGCGTGTATTAATTGGAATAGAGTGGTTATTATTGTAGTGATTATTAGCACCTTGCTTATCATCCATTATTTAATATGATCCTTATTTATTTTTTCAAAGGCAAATAAAGCCGCTTTTTGTTCTGCTTTACGGCGACTCGTTGATACGCCTTTCGTGCGAATATTTAATCCATTAATAAAACATTCTGCGGTAAAAAGTTGTCGGTGTGCATGACCTGTGGTAGTGAGCAGTTTGTACTGAGGAACACTATAACCGCGTGATTGCAATAATTCTTGCAAACGGCTTTTAGGATCTTTTAATTCATCTTCTGAGGGGAGCTTCTGAAAACGTTGTTCAAAAAGAAATAGTACAAATTTTTTCGCCTCTTCCATGCCTTGTTGAAGAAAAACACTGGCAATTACCGCTTCTAAAGCGTCCGATAAAATAGATTTGCGTCGAAAACCACCACTTTTTAATTCACCACTTCCTAGATGCAGTTGATCACCTAATGATATTTCTGTTGCTATATCAGCTAATGTGTCTTCATTAACTAATGAGGCTCGCAAACGACTTAGATAACCTTCTGAAGCAGTTGGCATTTGAAGATACAAAGCTTCAGTGATAATCACTCCTAAGATACTATCACCAAGAAACTCCATTCGCTCATTATGCTTGCCACTGGCACTACGGTGCGTCAAGGCTTGTTTAAAACAAGCTGTTTGTTGTAATGAGACAGGTAATATTTTTTCTAGTTTAGGTAACACGTAACAAAACTTTCCTTGTACTCCATTAAGATAGATTTAATGGTTATTGAATGCTTTAGTTGATTCTCAATTCACCAAACCTATCTTGATGAGATTAATTTTTCTCACCTAAAATAACGGAATATTTAAAATCCATCAAGTAAGAGATATTACCAAGCCAATGTTTCTTTACTTCATAATGTGCAGTCAAACGTTTTCTTCTCTTCCCTTTTCTCAATTCAGTGACTTTAAACACCTTAGTATTCGCCATTGCTTTTTCTAAGCCATACATACCATTAATATTAATGTATTTATCAACTTGGGCATAAACATAGCGTTTACTTTTATCGTTAATACCAGGTTCTGCTGCAATACTTCGCATCATTGAACGCACTGAATTATGCTCTAGATAACTAGGCCCAATTTTCATTGCCGCACTAAACATTAAGATAGCAACGGTTGCAACCACCATCCAAGTGATTAGGGTTGCACCTTTTTGTTTGTTTTTATTTATTTTCATATCTGCCACTTTAATAATAAGATTAGCAACAAGTATATAAAAACTCGGATTAAGACAAACTTAAGGCTACATCTCCATTTTTAAGGAATATAAATGTTCTTAGAATTATTTAATGGTTGTACCAATACGCGAGCCATTAAAACCATCACCATTTTTCTGCCAATTCCAATGCATCCAAATAAAGACTGCTTTACCCACTATATTTTTTTCTGGAACAAATCCCCACACTCGACTATCGCTGCTATTATCACGATTGTCCCCCATGACAAAATAGCTATTATCAGGAACAACACGATCGATTGGTTTGGTTTTAGCAGAGAAAATTTGGATGGTGTGTTCAATATCCCCTGCTTTACTGGGTAGTTTTTCATTAAGGATTTTTGCAGTAGCTTTGCCATAAGGCGTATTCACCTGTATATCTTTCACTGCTGAATAATCTATTTTTTTACCATTAACAATTAATTGATTATCTTCAGTCAAACTAATTCGATCTCCAGGCAAACCAATAACACGCTTAATATAGTTAATAGATGGATCATTAGGGTAACGAAATACCATTACATCACCCCGCTTTGGTTTAGCAACTTCGATTATTTTCTTATGTATAACAGGCAAACGAACACCATAGGCATATTTTTGCACAAGGATAAAATCACCAATTTCCAATGTGGGAATCATTGAACCCGATGGAATGCGGAAAGGTTCTGCAATAAAAGAGCGCAAAATTACCACAATTAGTAACACAGGAAAGAAAGAACGTGCATAATCAAGCACAAGAGGAGGCTCATCTGAGTTGCGAATAGCTTCAGAAGCAAATAAGCGATATAACAAGACAATTAAGCCTGATAATGCGGTAATAGCAACTAACCAGAATTCTAAACCAAAATTAATTTCCAAGGGGGACTCCTTTTATTTGTCCGTTCTTAACACAGCTAAAAATGCTTCTTGTGGAATTTCTACATTTCCAACTTGTTTCATCCGTTTTTTACCTGCTTTTTGTTTTTCTAACAATTTACGTTTTCGTGACACATCACCTCCATAACATTTTGCAGTGACATTTTTACGCAATGCCTTAACATTTGAACGCGCGATAATATTACCACCAATGGCAGCTTGAATAGCAACATCAAACATTTGGCGTTGAATAATTTCTCGCATACGATCAACTAAATCACGCCCACGCTTTTGTGCAAAATCTTTATGTACAATAATGGATAATGCATCAACTCTATCGCCATTGATTAGAATATCAACCTTAACTAATGGGGCTGGCTCAAATCGATCCAACTCATAATCAAAAGAAGCATAGCCTCGGCTGACAGACTTTAAGCGATCAAAGAAATCCAGCACCACTTCACTCAATGGC
>JALVEA010000240.1 GCA_027008665.1 Thiotrichaceae bacterium
TCATGCAACTAAAGCAATGGATACTGCAGATGTTGCAGAATTGCTTGATGAGGTTTTAGATAAAGAAACAGGTGATGATTTACTCGACGGTATGGATAATCAACGTCGAGAGCGCATTGAAGTCAACCTCAGTTATGAGGAAGGAACCGCAGGGCGATTAATGCATACTGATGCGATTACAGTACGCAGTGATGTCACCTTAGAAACCGTGCAACGTTATTTGCAGCGCCATGATAAAGTACCAGAGGACACTGATGTCCTAATGGTAGTTGATCGTGATAATCGTTTTCTGGGAGTCATTTCAATTCTTAATTTATTATTACTTCCTCCTGATAAAAAGGTAGCCGATGTAATGGAGGATAATCGAAGAACCATTAGTCCAAAAACCTCCGAAAAAGAGGTGGTACAAGTGTTTGAAAATCATGACTGGTATTCCGCTCCTGTGGTGGATGAACAAGGTTATTTTTTAGGAAGAATAGTGGTTGACGATGTTATCGACTCCATGCGCGACCAAGCCGATCACGTCATGCTGGGCTCAGTGGGTTTGGAAGAAGAAGAAGATTTATTTGCTCCCATCCTTTCTAGTGCTAGAAGACGTAATGTCTGGTTGGCATTGAATCTACTCACTGCCTTTCTTGCCTCTTGGGTAATCGGTTTTTTTGAAGTCACCTTAAAAGAAATTGTTGCTTTAGCCGTCCTGATGCCTATTGTCGCTAGCATGGGCGGGATTGCAGGTAGCCAAACACTTACATTAACCATCCGTGGTTTAGCAATGCGACAAATTGTCGATAGCAATACCTCATTTCTGCTAAAAAAGGAACTAGGTATTGGCATTATCAATGGTCTACTATGGGCTTTGGTTGTCGCCATCGCCACCTACTTCTGGTTTAACAGCGATATCGCCATTGTTATTGGTATTGCACTTATTTTAAATATGATCGCCGCCGCCTTAGCTGGCATTATTATTCCCTTAGCTCTGCACCGTATGAGTATCGACCCTGCATTATCAGGCGCTGTTATTCTTACTACCGTTACAGATGTGGTCGGCTTTATCTCATTTTTAGGGCTGGCAACACTATTTTTGCTCTAGCATTCCTTTACTTTCTGAGCGTCTACGCAATATTTCAATACTAAACAATAAAACAATGGAGATTAAAATCAATAAAGAAGCGGCGGCAAGGATGGTGGGATTAATTTGCTCACGTAAACCTGAGAACATTTGTCGAGGAATGGTTCTTTGATCAGGATCAGCTAAGAAAATAATCAAAACCACCTCATCAAATGAGGTCACAAAGGCAAATAACGCGCCAGAGATAACACCGGGGCGAATAAGAGGAAAAGTAATATTAAAAAAGGTCGTCACAGGATTTGCACCTAAACTACTAGAAGCTCTTAATAAGGACTTATCAAAACCTGCTAAGGTTGCAGTGACCGTTATCACCACAAAAGGCGTACCTAATATCGCATGAGCAAAGATAATCGCTATATCCGAACCTGCAATATTGATTGCTGAGTAGAAAAAATACATGCCCGCCGCAATAATAACTAAAGGTACAATCATTGGAGAGATTAAAATAGCAGTAATTAATGGTTTAAAGGGCATACGATCAGAGGCTAGACCTACCGCTGCCACCGTCCCTAAAATGGTGGCTAAAATTGTTGACATAAAAGCAAAGTAGAAACTGTTTTTAAGTGCAATATTCCATTTTTGATCTGAAAAAAACTCCACATACCATTTAGTGGAATAAGCATCAGGATCTAACTTTAGCATCCCTTCAGTAAAAGTGAAAAATGGCTCAACATTAAATGACAGCGGTATTGTCACTAAAATTGGGAAAATTAAAAACAGCAATACTAATCCAACAATGCCTCTAAGCGCATAATGCCAAACTCTACGGATGGGGCTATAGTAAACAGGTAACATAAGCACAATCCTTCTATAATTTAATATTACTGGCACCGACAAGACGGTCATATATCCAGTAAAGAATAATAATTAAAAGCAGTAATACAGAACCTAAGGCTGCTGCTAATTCCCAGTTATTGGTACTACGCATGTGATGAGCGACCAAATTACTAATCAACTGACCATCGACACCGCCAATCAGAGCGGGGGTAATATAGTAGCCAATTGCAATAATAAAGACGAGCAAAGCCCCTGCGCTTAAACCGGGCAAACTCAATGGAAAATAAACCTGTATAAAGGCTTTAAATGGGTTCGCGCCCAATGACTGCGATGCACGCACATAAGAGGGATCAATTCCTTTCATAACACTGTAAAGCGGTAAAATCATAAAAGGCAATAAAATATGTGTCATGGCTAAAATGGTTGAGAACTGGTTATAAATAATATCCAACGGTTTATCAATAATATGCAGTGATAATAAGGTCTGATTCACCACACCATTGGATTGTAAAATAGCAATCCATGCCGTTGTTCTCACCAAGAGAGAAGTCCAAAAAGGCAATAAAACAAAAATAAGTAAAATACTTGCCTTTTTTAGTGGAATTAAAGAAAGATAATAAGCAACAGGATAACCAAGTAAAAAGGTCAATACGGTAATAATCAGTGCAATCATAAAGGTGCGTTTCAAAATGGGAATATAAACCTGCATATCTTCGGGTTGCTTAATAATTTCTCCCGAAGGCTTTAGTTTATAATCGAGCGCGTTTGCATAATAATTAATAGTGAATTTATTACTTGCCGCACGTATTCCTGTCCAAATCTCAGGTTTCCCCCATTTTTCATCTATGGATAAGAGTAATTGTTGATAGTTTTCAACCTCATCTAGCTCTATT
>JALVEA010000241.1 GCA_027008665.1 Thiotrichaceae bacterium
GAAAACCCCATTTACCTAGTTAGCAATTTCTCAACAGGAAAAGAAGCCGTTTATTGGTATCGAAAACGGTTTCGTATTGAAACGTTATTTTCTGATATAAAAGGACGTGGCTTTAATCTTCATAAAAGTGGACTAAGAGACCCCAAGCGGGTTGATCGCTTGCTGATAGCCGTTGCACTGGCTTATATCTGGATGATTTACTTGAGAGAATATGCGCTTAAACAAGGATAGGATCTGTAAGGTTAAGTTAAGATGGCGTACCGATCACATCAACATCGGCGGGGGGTTTAAAGTAAAATTGTTTACTACTAACAGGAGCATTACTACGCACGTTTAAATTAATTACTGTTTTTTGGCCTAGTTTATCAAACATCACCATTTTGCGTAGACTACCTTTGGGGTCTAAACCTAATTGAATATTTTTAAAATCACGCGAGTTACGGTGAGGTTTTAGATTAAACCAGTCTAGCCCTCCTGTTTTTTCAGCCATTTGACTGACTTGAAACTGTGAATCAGGAGAAGCTTTTTGAGTTAATACGGCAATCGGGGTGCTTGAAATAGCTGCACGCATTGGCTTAACTGTCACTTGATCTAAGTCTTTATCATAAATCCAGACATTTTTTCCATCTGCTATGATTTCCTGAGGCTCAGGTGTCGAATAAACCCAGCGAAACTTTCCTGGACGGTTAAGATACAACTGACCCGCTGCTTTTTGGATTATTTTTCCTTTTTTATCATAGACCTGTTGATTAAAAGAACCCGCTAAAGAGTTCACCTGTGTAAAAAAATGATTCAAACGTTGTCTCGCGGCGTCTTGTGCCGCTGTAACGACTGCACTGTAACCTACCCCTATTACTAAAACACTTGCAATAAATGTTTTAGTAATTATTCTTATTGCTATTTTTTTCATTGAATACCTTTTGTAATTTGATAATTAATTAGCAACAGGTTCAGGTGCTAGAACTTCGCGTGTCCCTTTTGATTGCACTGGACTAACAATTCCTGCCGCTTCCATCTCTTCTATCATTGTTGCAGCACGGTTATACCCTATTTTCAAACGCCGTTGCAAGTAAGATATAGAGGCTCGGCGAGATTCTGTCACAATAGCGACTGCTTCGTCATAAAGTGCATCACCTTCTCTATCTGCTAAAGGTTCTAAACCTGGAATCGCACCCTTAGCGCCACCTGTGTCTTTTAGGACATCAGTAAGATATTCTGGTTCCCCTTGTGATTTAATATAATTAACAACATTTTCTACCTCTTGATCGGCAACAAACGCCCCATGTACTCGTTGCGGTAAACCTGTTCCAGGGGGTAAATAAAGCATATCACCTAAACCAAGTAATTGCTCTGCTCCCCCTTGATCCAAAACAGTACGTGAGTCAATTTTTGTAGAGACCTGAAAAGCAATACGTGAAGGTATATTTGCCTTAATTAAACCTGTAATAACATCAACAGAAGGTCTTTGAGTGGCTAAAACTAAATGTATTCCCGAAGCACGCGCTTTTTGTGCTAAACGTGCAATCAATTCTTCAACCTTTTTACCAACGACCATCACCATATCGGCAAATTCATCAATCACAACGACAATATAAGGTAGTGGCTCTAGTATTTTAGGTTGAGTATCAACATGCTTGGTTGGGTCATAACTTGGATCCATAATGGGCTTGCCATTTTTAATCGCTTCAGCCACTTTTTCATTATAACCTGCAATACTACGCACTTTTACATGCGACATCATCGCATAACGACGCTCCATTTCACCGACACACCAACGCAATGCATTAGCGGCATCTTTCATATCAGTAACAACAGGGGTCAATAGATGTGGAATACCTTCATAAGTACTTAATTCCAACATCTTAGGATCAATAAGGATTAATTTAACCTGCTCAGGAGTCGATTTATAAAGCAAGCTCATCAACATCGCATTAACTGCCACAGATTTACCTGAACCTGTTGTACCAGCCACTAATAAATGAGGCATTTTGCTTAAATCGGCAACCACCGCCTTGCCACCAATTGACTTACCTAAAACCAATGTCAAGGGGGATTCAGCTTCCTTAAATTCTTTGGAATCTATAATATCTCGAATAACCACCAAATCACGTTTGGCATTAGGTACTTCAATACCAATAGTTGTTTTCCCAGGAATAACTTCAACAATACGAACACTTATCACTCCCATATTACGTGCTAAATCTTTTGCTAGCCCTGTAATTTTACTGACTTTAGTCCCTGCTGGAAGTTGTAATTCAAAACGTGTAACAATAGGACCTGGTTGTTGGCTTTCTACTGTTACGCCATGAACACCATAATCTTGTAATGAGGTAATAATTTTTTCTGAAACTTCATTAAGGGCTGCAATATCTTCTGATGAAGACTTGCTTTGACCTTCAGGTGCAGTATTGAGTAACTGAACAGAGGGTAATAACAGCATCTTTTTTGTACCAGATGCTTTTTTCTTAGAAGGTTTTTCAACCTTTTCTGATGAATCCACTTTAGTGGCAGATGTATCATCGCTAGTATTTTTAGTGGCTTCTAAATTTAATATTTCTTCAGAGATACCTAATTTTTCTTCTTTACTGTTACCACCATCCACCTTGTTAGTAACAACAGGAACATCATTAGATGATTTTTTACTCTCTGTTTTTTTCTTTTTCAATAATGCTGGTAAGCTAGCGGCAGCACCTGCCACACCCACGGCACTTGCCCCTATTTTATTGATTAATGAGGGTTTTTTATCTGCTTTTTTATCACTCGATTCATCCCCAAATAAATAATCAAAGGCAT
>JALVEA010000242.1 GCA_027008665.1 Thiotrichaceae bacterium
TCTTCAGGAAGTATAGAGCAGGTTGAATACAATAGCTTCCCTTCTGGTTTTAATTTAGCCCAAAGTTGAGTTAATAATATCTGCTGCTGTTGTTGCAACCCTTTAATATCATCGGCACGACGCAGACATTTAATATCAGGATGACGACGTATCACCCCTGTTGCAGAACAAGGTGCGTCCAGTAAAATACGATCAAAAGAAATATCCTTTGCCCATTGCTCAGTATCTCCTGCATCTGCGACTAATAACTTAATTTTACTTTTTTTGCTCTCAGGTGTTGGAAATAAGCGTTGCAAATTTTCCTCCACTCGTTGCAATCGAGAGGCATTATTATCAATCGCTATGACCTCTAATGATTGACAATTTTCTAAAATATGCCCAGTTTTACCTCCTGGAGCTGCACAGGCATCTAGTACCTGCATTTTCGGTTTTAAATCCAATAACTGAGCCGCTAATTGTGCGGCGGTATCTTGAACAGATACTGCACCTTGCTCAAAATCAGGCAACTGATTCACATTCATTGGCTGATCTAAAATAACTGCCGTATCACAAACGCTTGAGGGGGTGGATTTAATTCCACACTGATTGAGTTTAGCGCAGTATTGGGCTCGCGTTTGATTCAATAAATTGACACGCAATACCATCGGTGCGCGTTGATTACTTGCATTTAGGATAGATCGCCAATGATCTGGCCATGCTTTTTTTATTTTACCAATCAGCCAATCGGGAAAGGCATAACGTGCTGCCTCTTTTTTATCAATTATTGCTAATAATTCGTCTTTTTGTCGCAAAAAATTTCGCAAAATAGCATTTAGCAATTTTTTTGCCCAAGGCTTTTTAAGTCCTTTTAAAGCACTCACGGTTTCATTAACCGCTGCATGATCAGGTGTTTGCTGGTAAATAATTTGATACAAGCCAATGCGTAGTAGACACTCAATATCCTTATCTTTATTTTTCAATGGCTTTGCCATCAGTGCATTCAGCACCGCTGAAAGTCGATAATGCCAACGTAAACTACCAAAACATAAATCACGTACTAGGGAATCTGCCGCAGTTTCATTTTCAATTAATAAAGGCCTTAATGATTCACCATTGTAAATAACACGATATAAAATTTTACTGGCAATTAAACGGGGGTTGTTTGACTTCATGTCGGAAATATTACACCCAATAAGGAACGACCATTGATGAAATCTTTTACATCTAGCACCTTAGCATTAGGCATTTGCAAACGTGTGATTAAAACTGAACCCTCAGCTGTGATAATCTCAATCCCCTGTTTAGACTCTGCTACTACCTCACCTATTTGCCCTGATACAGTGGATTCAATCGCGGATGACATAAAAAAGCGCACAGGTTTGCTATTTTTAGTGGTATAAGCCACCGGCCAAGGATTATAAGCACGAATAGTGCGATCAATCTCAACTGCTGATCTTGACCAGTCGATTTCAGCTTGTTTCTTATCGAGTTTATGCGCGTAACAACTCAAAGTATCGTTTTGAACTTCTGCTTTAAGCTGACCTGATATTAATAGATCCAGTGTTTTCAGCAATGCTTTTGCACCATCTTGAGCAAGCTGGTCATGGATGCTTTGCCCCGTATCCTTTGCTGTAATTGGACAGCGAATTTTATAGAGCATATCTCCTGTATCCAGCCCTAATGCCATTTGCATAATGGTCACACCTGTTTCTTTATCACCCGCTTGAATGGCTCGATGAATAGGCGCTGCTCCTCGCCAACGAGGCAATAAAGAACCATGAATATTAAGGCAACCGTATCGCGGTATATCAAGCACACTCTGGGGTAGTAATAAACTATAAGCGGCTACAACGATTAAATCTGCTTTATAAGCGCGTAAGGTTTCTAACGCCTCATCCGTTTTAAACGATTCCACTTGCTCAATAGCAATACCTGCCTTAATAGCGACTTGCTTAACGGGACTGGATTTCATTTTACGACCACGCCCAGCAGGACGATCAGGTTGAGTGTAAACCGCGACCACTTGATGCTTCGAGGCAATTAAAGCCTCCAATGCGGGTACTGCAAACTCAGGTGTCCCTGCATAAACAATGCGTAGTGTTTGATTTGTTTTTGATTTCATATAATTAGCGACTCAATGAGTAGCACTTCCCTCGATGATTATTATTTTTGTTTGGCTAACTTTTCTATCTTTTTCAATAAGCGTTGGCGTTTTAAAGGTGATAAATAATCAACAAATAGCTTGCCTTGCAAATGATCCATTTCATGCTGAATGCAAACAGCCAGTAACCCGTCCGCCTCTAGTTCAAATAACTCTCCCTGTTGGTTTAATGCTTGAATAGTAACGCGCTCAGAGCGTTCAACTTCTGCATAATAAGCAGGCACAGAAAGACAGCCTTCCTCTGATTTCTCAGTTCCTTCAGCCTTTAGTATTTTAGGATTAATCAAACACAAAGGCTCATTTTTTTGTTCAGACAGATCAATCGTGATAATTTGTTGATGAATATTTACCTGAGTTGCTGCTAAACCAATCCCTGGTGCATCGTACATGGTCTCAAACATATCTTCGACAATCTGTTGTATTTCTTGATTAACATTCTCTACAAGTTTTGCCTCAGTTCGCAAACGCTGATCAGGAAAACGTAATATTTCTAATAATGCCATTATTTATTCTTCTCTCTATTTTTTCATTACAAGTTGCTTGTTAAACAGCCAGGAGTGCATGGGGTATAATGATTAACCTAAAGTATCGTTTTCTTTAAAATTGAACACCCTTAAAGAACCATCAGTCAGAAACT
>JALVEA010000243.1 GCA_027008665.1 Thiotrichaceae bacterium
GTATCACGACCTTGGTTTAATTCAATCTCGCCCTTTGCGGCACGTAGTTCTCCAGCAATCATAATGGCACCTCAGACAATAGGGTTATGCACAGTAACAAGCTTTGTACCATCGGGAAAAGTCGCTTCAACCTGAACATCAGTCATCATTTCAGGAATGCCCTCCATTACATCATCGCGTGTCAATAAGGTTTGTCCATACGACATCATTTCCGCCACCGTTTTGCCATCACGCGCTCCCTCCATAATCGCAGCACTAATATAGGCAACTGCCTCAGGGTAATTAAGTTTTACGCCACGCTCTTTACGTCGCTCGGCTAATAAAGCAGCAGTGAAGATAAGTAGCTTATCTTTTTCTCTGGGGGTTAATTCCATAATGAATCCTTTGGGTTGCTCTTTTCTTTGTCGTTCTGAGGGAACTTATTTATTCTAAGAATATAACAGAATTAGCATGAAAATTAGCATTATTCTATGCTTAATTATTGAGTGGATTACTAGTACACCAACCACGTTATGTTAATAAAATTTACTGCATCTAACTTTTGTACTCAATCGTATGTGTTTTTTTAAATATCAAGGAGATATCATATAAGTTTATGAAATAAGTTAAGTACTGATGTTTATTGATATTGAATAAATGGTGATATGTTGTTGGCTGGCGATGCGCGGACAGATTACACTTGAATTTTAGCTTAGTGTAATGCGCATCTTAGCGGACCTATCGTACTAAAAAAGAGAATCAAGCAATTGAAGTCTTAGCAAAAAGCTTATCGTTGGACTGGGTTTTGACTTGAGAATTATTTAGGTTCAGGTAAGCGGTATATAGCATGACAGGCAATACAATTTAACATTAATGTATCTAACTGTTTACGCAATACTGTTGTGTCTTTTGTTGTTTTTGTTGTTTTTGCTGTTGTTGAAATTTCATCAAATTTATTACGAGTTCCAAAGCCTAGTTTTTTCATCCCTAAAGGAAGTTTTTGTAATAAAGAACCGGGGGTATTTTCTTCGGCTGCCATGCCTGCTTTATGTGCTAATTGAGCTACTTTTACCATGTCATTTTCTGTAATTGCTTGACTCACTCCTTGAACGCTGACCAAAAAAGCACGCATTTCACTCAGAACCAAATTACGTTCATCTTTTGTTAGTACAACATTGGTTCGACCATCTTCAGATGGGGTCACATTACCACTGATAAATTTATTAACTAAAAAACCTGAAAAGGCTAACAGTAAGATAATGATAGTCCAAAGTAGTTTTATGTTTTTCATAGTTGTTCTCCTTTGTTTTATTGAATAGAGATAAGTATATGCTAATTAGTTGAGCATATGCTTTGATATTTTTGGAATATGGTATACCAATTATGGAATAGGTTGATTTTCATTTTGGTGTAGTTATTGAAAATAATTATGATTATATTAATAATTTTATTTGTTCTGCTTGCAGTCAGCTTGCATGTTGTAATATGAGTGATAGGAAACAGGGGGTTGGGAAACTGTTGAATACATCTGTTTTTAATAATAAAAATTATAATAATAAAGATGCCCTTCGATAGTTTGCATATTTTCAGACAGTGAGGTGGTCAAGTAAGGGGAGGCAATGTGTTTTGCAGTCTAAAATACGCCAATTAACACCACGATTTGTTAAAAGACAACAGAGGAATGGTTTGCCTATTTCAGCTTTTTTATTGGATGAAAATACATGGAGTCCATTACAGCTTTATAGTATCTATCGTCTAATATTGGCGGGTGCGCTCGTTATTATTAGTTTGCTAGGCTATTCTTTTGCTCAGTTAGGGAGATTCAAGCCTGAATTATTTGATGCTGCCTCTTTGGTTTATTTATCAATTGCTCTGATTGGAATTTTTTTAACACATTTTCGTTGGCCAAGTTTTTCAGACCAAGTGTATTTGCATACAGGTATCGATATTATGTTGTTACTGATGCTGGTTTTTGCTAATGGTGGCTTACATTCGGGGTTGGATTTATTGTTTGCGTTGCCTGTTATTTTGGCAAATGTTTTACGACCGGGACAGTATTCATTATTTCTTTCAGCTGTCAGTGTAATAGCTCTGTTGTCGATACAGCTTTATTTGCAAAGTAGTTCGCATATTGATTCTTCAGAGCTTTCGCATACGGGCTTATTAACTTTTTTTGTATTGGTTCTTTCTTGGTTGGTCGGTGATTGGTTAGAAAAGGCATCAAAAACAGCGGCTTTGGCCAAAAAACGTGGACAAGATATTGCGAGTTTGTCGCAGTTGAATCAATCAATTTTAGATCAATTGCAAATGGGAATTTTAGTCGTTGAGCGCTCAGGTGTTATTCGGCATATCAATCCTCGTGCGTGGGAAATGTTAGGAAAACCTGATCATTGGCGTAGTCAACCGCTAAAATCATTGGCTCCAGAACTGAATATTCATTTGCAACATTGGTTTAAATATACCTGCCCTAAAGTCGTCAGTTATGACATTAAGCATTGGCAGACAACAGAGCTTAATTTTCGTTTATCACAATTAGGATCACGCGATAAAAGTGCAGCATTAATTTATTTGGAAGATATAACCGAGCAACGTGAGAAACAACAGGGGGTAAAAATGGCATCATTAGGTCAGTTGACGGCCAATATAGCACATGAAATTCGTAACCCCTTAGGTGCGATTAGTCATGCAGCTCAACTTTTGTCAGAGTCACCTGATTTAGACAAAGCAGATGAGCGTATGGTGCAGATTATCCAGTCTAATTCAAAAAGAATGAATGTCACCATTGAAAGTGTTTTGAATTTATCACGTAAGAAAAATCCAAATAAAGAGAGACTTCATTTGCAATCTTGGTTAAGTGAATTTGTACATGATTTTTCTATGCAGTCAGGTTTACAAAAATCACAAATACGTTTGTCGATTAAGCCGATTAGTGCAGAGATATGTTTTGATCCAACTCATTTTCATCAGGTGTTATGGAATCTGTGCCGTAATGCGGTGAAATATGCTTTTGATGATGCGAGTAAGCTAAAATTGATGATTAGTTGTAGTTTGCAAGTGGAAACAAAAACAATGATGCTGAATGTGATTGATAATGGTCGGGGGGTGAGTGAGGAGAATCAGCAACGTCTTTTTGAACCCTTTTTTACTACTAGCAGTTCTCAAGGAACAGGCTTGGGCTTGTTTATGGCGCGTGAGCTTTGCTTGACGAATAATGCTTATTTGGAATATATAAAACTCCCTGCGAAGGGGAGTTGTTTTAGAGTTATTTTCACCAACAAAAACCAACAATAAACAATAAACAATAATATAGATAAAATTATGAGACAACAGCGTGTGCTAGTGATTGATGATGAACCTGATATTCGTGAGCTTTTAGAGATCACTTTATTGCGTATGGGATTGGATACTGTAACGGCGGCAACGGTTAAAGAGGCGATGTTGAGTATCCAAGAGTTTAAACCTGATTTATGCCTAACGGATATGCGTTTACCTGATGGGTCTGGAATTGATATTGTACGTTATATTCAGCGTAAATATCCACATATACCTGTGGCTCTTATTACCGCTTATGGCAGTATGGAAGCTGCAGTTGAAGCTTTAAAAGCAGGGGCTTATGATTTTGTTTCTAAACCTGTTGACCTGACAAAATTGCGAGATTTAGTACAAACGGCATTAAAATTATCAGAGGAAGAGTCCTCGATAAAAAAATCAACTAAAAAGAATAAAAGTTGCCCTATCTTGGGTGAATCAAACAGTATTCGTCAGTTGAAAGCGACTATTGCTAAACTCGCAAGAAGTCAAGCGCCTGTGTTTGTTCATGGTGAATCAGGTAGTGGAAAAGAGCTGGTTGCAAGACAAATTCACCAACAAAGCCCCCGTGCCTCTTCGCCTTTTGTTCCTGTGAATTGTGGTGCTATTCCAGAAAATTTGATGGAAAGTGAATTTTTTGGGCATAAAAAGGGAAGTTTTACTGGAGCGATGGAGGATAAAATCGGTTTGTTTCAAGCATCGCACCACGGTACTTTATTTTTGGATGAGGTCGCGGATTTACCATTGGGAATGCAGGTCAAATTATTACGTGCTATTCAAGAAAAAGCAGTAAAACCCGTAGGAGCTGTTGAGGAGATTGCGGTTGATAGTCGTATTTTAAGTGCTACCCATAAAGATTTAGAAGCAGAAGTTGCTAGTGGGCGATTTAGGCAAGATTTATACTATCGTTTAAATGTAATTAAATTGGATGTTCCCCCATTGCGCGAAAGGGAATCGGATGTTTTGCTATTAGCTGAATATTTTTTAACGCTGATTTCATCACGTTGGCAATTACCAAATATTGTACTTTCATCAACGGCTAAGCAAGCTTTGGTTAATTATAACTTTCCAGGTAATGTAAGAGAGCTAGAAAATATATTGGAGCGAGCTAGTACCTTATGCGATGATAATATTATTCAACCAGAAGATCTGCAATTACCTGATATTAGCCCTATCATTACTACAGCAAAGACAATAGAAGCTAAACTTTCAGCATCTAACGGGCTAAATCCAATCACCTCTGGTTTTATACAAACAGGAAGTTTGCAATCTAATGAGAAAGACTTAATTCTTCAGGCACTGGATCAAACTCGCTGGAATCGCACTGCTGCGGCTAAATTACTTGGCATGACATTTCGTCAATTACGCTATCGTATTAAAAAGTATGGATTAGATCAATCATAAAATATACTAATGTATATATTATACTATTTGCTATACTGATCTGGTTAATTTATTTCCTTGAAGTAGCCTAAATGGGTTTGATCAAGTACTTCGTTGATATAACTTTAATTGTTCTTGTTCTTGGCTGATCGAGCCTATGGAATGTAAGTAGATACATCGTGTAACTTTTTCGCTTCGCTAGCAAAGCACCATGTTTCAGAGTATTCTGCATGAGCTTTGCAACTTCATTATGGGTGCTTGCTGTTAGACATTACATATGACAAATACAAATATACTATTACTACAAGGACCGATGGGTCCATTTTTTAAGCGTTTTGCTCAAGAGTTGGAGCAAAAAGGTGCTAGGGTAGTGAAAGTTAACTTTAATGCTGGGGATTGGGTTTTCTTTCCTAAAGGAAAAAGTTACAAAGGAACCTATCGTGAGTGGATTGGATATATTGATGATCTAGTTCTCAATGAGAAAATTGATAAGGTTTTTTTATTTGGGGATGAGAGGCTATACCATAAGTTAGCGATTAATAAGGTCTTTAAGCCTCGAAATATTGAAGTGTATGTCTTTGAAGAGGGCTATTTACGTCCTAGTTTTATTACATTAGAAAAAGGAGGGGTGAATGGTAATTCAAAAATCCCTAAAGTGCCTGAATTTTATCAAAATATTGTCTTATCTTCTGAAAACTCAGGGCTTGATAAACTGCCTGTAAAAAGACAATTTTTTAAATCCATGTTATTTTCTGTGATTTATGGTTTAGCAAAATCAATTGGCTCGCCTATTTATAGAAAGTATCAGCATCACCGTTGTTTAAGCCCAATAAAACAGGGGCTTCTTTGGTTATGGGGTTGGAGTTTTAAAAAACCTTTTTATCATTTTACTGAAAAAAAGCAGCATCAACAGATCAAACAACATTTTAAGAAAAAATATTTTTTTGTTCCATTGCAAGTTCATAATGATTTTCAAATTTCACATTCCCCTTATAGAGATGTGAAAGAATTTATTGAAGAAATCGTCACTTCTTTTGCACAAAATGCGCCTAAAGATACTGCTTTGGTTTTTAAACATCACCCAATGGATCGTCCTTATAGGAACTACAAAAAATTCTTACAACGTCTTGAAAAAGAACAGCAGCTAGAAGGACGTTTATTTTACTTGCATGATCAACATCTACCAAGCTTACTACAATGCGCTCGTGGAACGATTGTAATCAATAGCACAGTTGGTTTATCTTCGCTTTATCATGGTGTGCCTGTTTTAGTAAAGGGGATAGCAGTGTATGATATTCCAGGTCTAACCTGCCAATTGCCTCTCAATGATTTTTGGCATAAACAAGGTGTTGTCGATGCTACTTTGTATGAAAACTACCGATTGTACCTACTACATAATAATCAAGGACAGGGAAGTTTTTATCAAAAAGGTCATAATAACTCCCCGACTGGTATTTATTGGCCATCTGAAATGAAAATGTTTCATACCAAGAGACCCCGCAATAAGGAAGAAAAAACCTCAATATTATCTCAAGGTTTAAATAAACCTTCTGTTGTACAAATTATTAGCTCAGGTACTGATTAGAAGACTCCTAATTAGGGGAACTACTTGGTACATATTTCTTAGTTATCTTTTAACAGAGGCATCAATAGTGTTTTTTATTTGCTTAAAATATTTTATGCTAGATTATTTGGCTAAGATGAGCTGATGATTGGAATGAAATGGATATCACTATTAATTGTTTTTTTGGTGCTTGGAAGTTTACAAGGCTGTAGTTTTTTGCCTTTAAAAAATTGTAAACTGCTCACTTTCTATAAATGCAGTTTTGAAAATAAACAACAAATTATTGATACAGGAAATTTTAACTATCGTTATCAAGAACCCGCTAGAAAACCGCTCTCCTCTTCTCGAATTAAAAGCCTAAAATTACCATATCCTATTGTTAGTGTTACTAAAAAGAAGGAATTACCTGCGAATCAATATTATTCTGCTAATGGCAATATTTGCCGCATTATTGATGCGAGTGGTTCTGAAGTCATTTGTGCAGTATCAGGTCGTTGGCAAGCTTCTCCACCTATTTTAGCCAATTCTCTCTCTCAATGAAAATTTTCTGGAATGCTTTTCGTGTTCAACGTAGGGTTATTTTTGCACTGATATTACGTGAAACTAGAACACGCTATGGGAAAACTCGTATTGGTTATTTATGGGCATTATTTGAACCTTTAGCTCATATGTTAATTTTTGCTGCTATTTTTTCTTTTACTGGCAGAACATCTCCATTAGGTGGAAGTGTGGCACTGCTGGTTCTTACTGGTCTGTTTCCTTATAACCTTTTTTCTAATTTATCAACTCAACTGATGAATGCGGTTGAGGCGAATAAAGTTTTATTAAGTTATCCGCATGTGACTCCATTTGATGTCATGGCATCGAGAACGATTTTAGAAGTAGCGACACAAATGATCGTGTTTATTTTTGTTTTGCTAATTTTAGCAATTCAAAACTTATGGGATATGCAAATTAATAGTTTTCTCAGTATGCTACTTGTCATATTCGTTGGTGTAGCTTTAGGTGCCGGAATGGGCTTAATCAATGCTGTCTTAGCGTTTAAATTTCCCAGTTATGCTAATATTTTTGGTTTGATTATGCGTCCGATGTATTTTTTATCAGGTATTTTCTTTGTTGTTGGTTATATGTCCTCAGAAATACAAGGTATTATGTATTACAATCCTGTGGCACATTTAATTGAATGGTTTAGAAGTGCTATTTATGTCGGTTATACAAGTGAATTTTTAGACAAACACTATTTACTTCATTTCACTCTGACGGTGCTCTTTTTAGGATTATTACTACTTCGATTATCTCGTCATAAAATTCGCCAATCAAAATAACCCTTTTCTCTATGATTGAATTTAAAAATGTTTCAAAAGCTTATGCATTAGGTTCAGGAAAAAAAATTCTATTGGATAATATTTCTTTTCGCTTCGAACAGGGGCTTAATATCGGAATATTAGGTGTCAATGGCGCAGGAAAATCGACTGCGCTCAAATTGATAGCAGGTTCTGAAGCACCTGATAAAGGTCGCATTATACGCAGTGGCACTTTTTCATGGCCGTTAGGTTTTTCTGCTGGTTTTCAAGGAAGTCTATCAGGAGAAGAAAATTTACGTTTTATTTGCCGTATCTATGCTGCCAATATTCGCTCTGTTATTAAGTTTGTCGCTGATTTTTCTGAATTAGGTGATGCATTGTATGAACCTGTTGCCACTTACTCGACGGGAATGCGTGCCAGACTCGCCTTTGCATTAAGTATGGCGATTGAGTTTGATGTTTATTTAGTGGATGAAATAATGGGCGTTGGTGACCGTTTATTTCAACAAAAATGTCGCGATGCTTTTGTGGAAAAATCTAAACAGTCTTCTATTATCATGGTTTCACATAATATGAATACCATCAGAGAATATTCTGATGTCGTGTTAGTATTATCAAATGGCAATGTTGACATTTATGAAGACATTGAAGAAGCCATTGCAAGCTATGAAAAATAGCCTTACATTTCTTAGTCTGATTTAAATTTCTTTATGTCAATATTACGAAAAATACCTTTTTTATTTTTGTTGCTAGTGATTGCCCCCGTGACACTCAGTGGAATTTATTACTATCAATACGCATCCCCTCAATATGTAACAGAGACGCATTATATTATTCGTGGCACAGAGAAAAACTCCAGTGATATGTTAGGTATGCTAACAGGGATGCCTGGCTTATCGGCATCTGCTGGAGAATCCTTAATTGCTAAGGACTATATTCTTTCACGTCAATTTTTATCGCAATCAAAACAAAATCTGGATATAAAAGCCCTGTTTTCAAGCGATGAAATTGACTGGTGGGCGAGTTTAAGACCAGATTTAATCTCTTATTTGCTCAATCCGAATGAAAAAGTGAGTGCAGAAGATATTCTTGATTATTGGAAAAACAATATTATTGTGATTAATTATGATAGCAATTCAGGCATCACTACCTTAGAAGTAACCGCCTTTAAGCCCGAAGATGCAGTAAAGATAGCGCAAGAAATACTGCGTCAGACCTTGAAATTTGTTAATAACTTATCAAATAACTCACGTTCTGATACATTGAAATTAGCCAATACAGAGTTACAAACGGCAAAACTTGCTTTAGATGCTATTCGTGCAAAAATAGCGAGGTATGGTGATAAAGAACAAGTTGTTATTCCTCAACAGCGTATCTTGGCAGATCAGGGGATTATTACTGAATTAAGAACACAACTTGCCGCTTCAGAGGCTAATTTGACCCGTCTTAATAGTTTTTTACAACCTTCATCCCCTGAAGTCCGCGCTGCTAGGGTTAAAGTGTCCTCCCTAAAACGACAAATTAGAAAACAACAGGCGCGTTCAAAAGGAAAAAGAAAGACAGTGACACGTGTAATTCAAAAAACCAATACGTTTAAATCAGAGCTACTGTTTGCAGAGCAGGTTTATTTAGCCGCTTTAGGCTCTTATCGAGCAGCAAGGCTTGAGTCAGATCGTAAACAACAATATTTAGATGTTATCGTACAACCACAATTACCTGATGAATCGTTAAAACCTGAAAAACTCATGTCTATTTTATCAGTGTTTTTTAGTTGTTTTATGTTGTGGGGCATTGTATCGCTATTATTTGCTACCGTGAAAGACCATATAGGTTGGGTGTAATATGAAAAATGCTTTTCAATTTCTAATAATACTAGTGTTACTTTTCAGTATAGCGAATATCACACAGGCTGAGATCAGTAATAATCTCAATGCAAGCGCTAAGCAGACACAAATCTATCAGCCTTTTGGGGCTAATATTTTTCAAGGTAATGCGGCAAGGCAACGAAAAGACAGTATTGATCCTAATTATCGTTTAATTCCAGGGGATAAAGTTTCTTTGCATATTTGGGGAATTGAGGAAGCCCTTCAAGCCGATCAAGTAGTGGTTGTCGATGCAAGTGGTAATATCTTTATTCCAAAAGTAGGTGCAGTAAAAGTGGCTGGAGTAAGAGCCGCTGATTTGCAAGCGGTTGTTAAAAGAAAACTCAGGGAGCGTTATAGAGCAGGTGTTGAAGTCTATGTTAATGTCTTAACCGCAGCTCCTTTAAGGGTTTTTGTTACAGGTGGTGTGATGAGACCAGGGCAATATGCAGGAGCGCCTACTGATAGCGTGATTAGCTTTTTGCAACAGGCAGGCGGTATTGATGCTGTCCGTGGTAGCTATCGTAATATACGCATTATGCGAGCGAATAGAGCGATTGCAACGGTTGATCTTTATGCCTTTTTATTATGGGGTAAACTTCCTTACTTGCAATTTAAAGATGGCGACACCATTTTAGTAGGACAACAAGGTGGAACAGTCAAAGTTGAAGGCGAGGTTCGAGGTAGATTTAGTTTTGAATTTGGTGGTAAAAGTGTCCGTGGTTTAGAGCTGATTAAATATGCTCGCCCGTATAAAAAAGCCAGTAATGTGGTTGTCTCAGGGACTAGAAACGGCAAGCCTTGGTCTAATTATATCCCCATTA
>JALVEA010000244.1 GCA_027008665.1 Thiotrichaceae bacterium
AGCAACAATTTCATAATAGTCACTTAATGCACGGGTAGCGGTCATACTCTCTGCATCATAATCACTCAGTGCAAACTCATCCATAAAGCGTTGCTTTTTTGCTTCGGGAAGTTCAGGCAAAGTGTCTCTAATCGCTTCAATAAATTCATCACTAAGACGCACAGGCAATAAATCAGGATCTGGGAAATAGCGGTAATCATTGGCTTCTTCTTTTGAGCGCATGGAACGCGTTTCATCTTTATCAGGGTCAAATAAACGTGTTTCCTGAACTACCGTACCGCCTTCTTCAATAATATCGATTTGACGCGCTATCTCAATATTAATTGCACGCTCGACAAAGCGAAAGGAGTTGATATTTTTAAGCTCGGCGCGTGTTCCTAGTTCTTTTTGACCTTTAGGACGTACTGATACATTGGCATCACAACGAAAAGAGCCTTCTTGCATATTACCATCGCAGATTTCTAGATATTGCACTAGCGCATGAATTTTTTTCATATAAGCAACTGCCTCTTTGGCACTACTCATATCAGGCTCAGAAACGATTTCTAATAACGGTGTGCCTGCACGGTTTAAGTCAATACCTGTCATGCCTGCAAAATCTTCATGTAACGACTTACCTGCATCTTGCTCTAAATGTGCGCGTGTTATGCCAATGCGCTTCTGATTACCGTTTTCTAGTACGATATCAATATAGCCCTTTTCCACAATCGGCAAATCAAATTGGCTAATTTGATAACCTTGCGGTAAATCAGGGTAAAAATAGTTTTTTCGCGCAAAGACAGAGCGTTGTGAGACGGGGGCATTAATACCCAAGCCAAATTTAGCCGCCATTCGAACTGCTTCAATATTCAATACAGGTAAAACACCGGGCATAGCAAGATCAACGATATTCGCCTGTGTATTCGGCTCAGCACCATAGGCAATTGAAGAGCCTGAGAATATTTTAGATTTTGTCATTAATTGGGCGTGGATTTCCAAGCCGATGACTGTTTCCCATTCCATGATTATGCTTCTCCCTTATTAGATGCAGCAGACTCAAACGCAGTCGGCATTTGCTGATGATGGTTGGTGACTTGTTGATATTGATGTGCAATATTCAACATTTTTGCCTCATCAAAATAATTACCAATCAATTGCAAACCAACGGGAAGATTATTTGCCGCTCCTGCGGGAATAGACATCCCTGGCAAACCTGCTAAATTGACTGCAATGGTATAAATATCAGAAAGGTACATACTAATCGGATCATCCAACTTTTCACCGATTTTAAAGGCGGTATTAGGCGCAACAGGCCCCATAATCACATCCACTTTCTCAAAGGCTTGTTTAAAATCTTCACTGATTAAACGACGAATTTTCTGTGCTTTTAAATAATAGGCATCGTAATAACCCGCAGATAAGGCATAAGTGCCAACCATAATGCGCCGCTTCACTTCATCACCGAATGCTTCACCACGTGAACGCATATAATGATCTTGCAAATTTTTAGGATTTTTACAACGATAACCATAACGCACCCCATCTAAACGCGAAAGATTAGAGGAGCATTCCGCAGGAGCAATCACATAATAAGCAGGAATCGCTAGATGGCTATTAGGAAGACTGATTTCAATGATTTCAGCGCCCATTTTTTTATACTCTGCAATCGCCTCATCAATCACCTTTGCCACAGCTGAATCCAATCCTTCCTCAAAATATTCCTTAGGCAAGCCAATTTTTAAGCCTTGTAAAGAGTTATTTAAAGTAGCACTAAAATCACCCACGGCTTGCTCAGAACTGGTTGAGTCCTTTTCATCAAAACCTGACATTGCTTCTAATACTAATGCACAATCTGCTGCTGATGTAGCAAAGACACCGCCTTGATCCAGACTGGAGGCATAAGCAATCATGCCAAAACGTGATACGCGACCATAGGTCGGTTTAATCCCTGTAATCCCTGTTAAAGAAGCAGGTTGACGAATCGAGCCTCCTGTATCCGTTCCTGTGGCGACAGGGGCTAAACGAGCTGCAACCGCTGCAGCACTACCGCCTGATGACCCCCCTGGTACACGCTCAAGATCCCATGGATTTTTTACCCTACCGTAAAATGAATTCTCATTTGATGAGCCCATTGCAAACTCATCCATATTGGTCTTACCCAAAATTGGCATTCCTGCTACATTGAGCTTCTCAACTACGGTTGCATTATAAGGTGCAATAAAATTATCCAGCATTTTAGAACCTGCCGAGGTTCGTACACCGTCGGTACAAAAAATAT
The DNA here is from genome assembly GCA_027008665.1 of Thiotrichaceae bacterium. Lineage (GTDB taxonomy): Bacteria > Pseudomonadota > Gammaproteobacteria > Thiotrichales > Thiotrichaceae > JAGLBW01. Next base: position 2,258 of record JALVEA010000244.1, read on the forward strand.
CTTTATGCGCCATAGGAATGCCTGTTAAAGCACCTGCTGAAGCTGTTGCAATTTGCTCGTCTGCCACTTTAGCCATTGCTAATGCCTGTTCATCCATCACAGTTATAAAAGCATTTAAACAAGGTTGGTGTTGATGAATTCGATCAAGAAAATATTGTGTTAATTCAACACTAGAATAAGCGCCCGATTTTAAATCGGAGGCTAACTCAGAGAGTGATTTATTGTGCATAGTGTTACTCATTGATTCTATTTGATTATAACGCTTAAATACGTTTTACTTTAAGGCTATTCGCTAAAATTAATAACCAAAATATTACTCAATAACTTTGGGGATTAAATACAGACCCTTTGCAGTGGCAGGTGCAATTGACTGAAATTTTTCACGCTCATTACTAGCGGTTACAACATCTTCACGCAAGCGTTGAGATATATCCTGAGGATGCGCCATTGGCTCTATATCATCGGTATCTACCGCATTCATTTGAGCTACAAGATCAAATATTTCGGATA
>JALVEA010000245.1 GCA_027008665.1 Thiotrichaceae bacterium
TTTAACCTATTGATTATTTTATTCGCTTTCCTCCTCGTTCCAACAGAATACTATCTCTATGTGATGCTGTTTTTCTGGTGGATTAAACCCTATAGCCATCGTTTAATTTTACATATTCTTAGTCAAAAATTATTTAATAATGATTTAAATACATGGCAAGCATTAAAAGACATTCCCTCAGTATTTCGTGGCAATACCTTAGGTGCAATTACCTATCGTCGCTTTTCCTTTTCGCGTGGTTTTAATCTACCAATATGGCAATTAGAAGCATTAAAAGGCAAAGCACGAGCTAAACGTCAAAAAATCCTATTAAGCGCAGTACATAGCGAAGCGATTTGGCTAACAATTGGTTTATTTTTTATTGAAATTATTCTTACTTTTTCTTTGCTTAGTTTATTTTTACTCTTTGTCCCTGAAAGTCATTTTGATTCCTTTACTCGCCATTTCTTCAATCCAGAATTAGGCTCGCTTGAAACATGGGTCACCCTTTTTATTAGCAGTCTTTATATTGTGGTAACACTGATTATTGAACCTTTTTATATTGCTGCCAATTTTGCACTTTATATTAATCGACGTACCCAATTGGAAGCATGGGATATTGAGCTTTCTTTTCGTAAAATGGCAATACGCTTGGCAACCGAAAAAGAAAAAGCGACCTCTTTGGTAAAAGGTATTTAAGGTAAAAATGCAAATAATGAATATTTTATTATTGAGTTTCAAACAAAGAAGTATACTGTATAGCCTTACGATTGCTTTATTGATTAGTTTCCTTTTTTTGGCTAAAAACGGCCATACCAAAACAAGCACAGAGTCAGAACCTCTTCCTCCAACAAGCGCTGTTGATTATCTTCAGGATGAGCGTTTAGCTGTCGAACAATCCAAAGCTATTATTGAGGATATTGTTAATAGCAAAGATTTAAAAGGGGAGAAAAAAATAACAAAATGGCAGTTAAAGGAGGTAGAGTTTGAGCAATCTGACTCAAGCACTCCTGATTGGATTAAGTCTATTTCTATTGGCTTTGCTAAGATTTTTGAGTATGCATTATGGATTTTACTATTAACTGCAATCGTTTTACTCTACCTATCACGCGCTCAATGGTTGCATTTATTTTCTCCACAAGAAACAGAGGAAGAAAGCTATCAAGCCCCCGATATATTATTTGGTATGAATGTGCGCGAAGATTCCTTACCTGATGATATTATCGCCGAAGCAAAACAATTATGGCAGCAAAAAAAAGCACGTGAATCATTAAGCTTATTATATCGTGGTGCACTGGTGAGGCTGATTAATCAAGAAAAAATCCCATTAGAAAACAGCCATACCGAAGGGGATATTCTAAAATTAAGCCAAAAATCATTGCTCGATAAACAACAACAATACCTCGCACAATTAACCTCTCAATGGCAATTAATTGCCTATGCACATCGTATTCCAATGGAAGAAGCAATGCAGTGGTTATTTACCCATTGGCAAAGTCATTTTCAACATCCATCAACCCCTTCTGATGAGATAAAATTATGAGTCGGGGCATCGCATGGGGGCTTGGCATCCTTATTTTAAGCACTTTTATTCTAGGTGCTTATCGTCTTTATAATCGGCTTGAAATGGTTGAATCCGTGACAAAAATCACCCTTCAAGGCGAGGCACGTAAAAACCCATTATATGCTGCACGAATTTTTCTAAACCGTATGGGTATACCTGCCGAAACAAAACAAAGCTTACAAGGACTAAAAGCCCTACCTGATACCAATAGCGTCTTATTAATTAGTTCAAAACGCTCAACCCTCTCACGAGAAGCAACTAATAATTTATACGCATGGATAGAAAAAGGAGGTCATTTAATCGCACGTACAAGCCACTCCAATGACTTTTTTTATAAGAATTCTAAAAACGAAGACAACTACCAATCCAGTGACCCATTACAGAACTTACTTTCTCTTAAAACGGGCGAATCGATTCGACTCGATGACGAAAAGCCAAACATTCAATTACAAGGATCAAAACGTCCCTTGCAATTGAATATCAAAGGTTTCAATCCAATTATTTATCTTGATGAAGATTTAGCACACGCAGATGAAGTGATTGAAATAGAACAAAATATTTTTATGCTACGTCGTCCAATAGGTGAAGGTATGATCACTTTAGTCCCTGATTTTGCCTTTATTGATAACCGCAATATTAGAAAAGCAGACCATGCTGAAATATTATGGCAATTAGTCCATGGTTTAAAACAACCTGAGAGTGTCTGGTTAATCCATAACGATGAAATGCCCGCTCTATGGCGATTAATATGGAATAAAGCACCCGCACTGATTATTACCTTAACGATTATGCTAATTTTATGGCTACGCTCTGCATCACATCGTTTTGGTCCTTTAATTCCTAAAGCCCCTGAAAGTCGGCGCAGTTTATTAGAACATATCCAAGCCAGTGGCCATTTTTATTGGAAACATCAACAAAAAGGAAAACTAATTGCCAGCACCCGCGAAGCATTAAACCAACGCCTAGCCCTGACTCATCCTGGCTGGAAGCAATTATCTAATGCGGAAAAAATAACACAATTAGCAACACGCTTAGAACGCTCTGAAGATGAAATTCAACAGCTCTTATTTGACCCCAATTATGCAGTAAAGAAAAACCAGAATGAGGAATTTACCCAACTGGTAAAACAATTAGAACAAATCAGGAACTCATTATGACCTCAATGACATTAGCTCAAGCAAGCGAACTGGCACAAAGCATTAAAATAGAAATCAGCAAAGCCTTGATCGGACAAAAACAAGTAGTACATGAAACCTTAATAGCTCTTATAGCAGGGGGAAATGTCCTTATTGAAGGCGTACCGGGTTTAGGAAAAACCCTACTAGTCCGCGCCCTAGCCAACACTTTTTCAGGACAATTTTCACGTATTCAATTCACCCCTGATTTAATGCCTGCCGATGTCACAGGGCATACACTTTACGACCTTAAAAACAGTGAATTTAATCTCCATAAAGGCCCCGTTTTCACCCATTTATTACTTGCCGATGAAATAAACCGCGCCCCAGCAAAAACACAATCTGCCCTTCTCGAAGTGATGCAAGAACGCCAAGTCACCATTGAAGGCGAAGCCCATCCCGTCCCCTTACCCTTTATGACATTGGCAACCCAAAACCCATTAGAACAAGAAGGCACTTACCCACTACCAGAAGCGCAATTAGACCGTTTCTTATTAAAAATCTATATCAACTATCCGAATGAAAAAGAAGAAAACCTGATGGTCGCCGCCGTCACCAATCATCAAACAGGTGATCAGCTAGACCTATCCCGCGTCAATGCCGTTACCTCACCTAAAAAAATTATAGAAATGCAATCACTCGCCGCAGAAATCGAAGCCGATCAAAGCGTGATTGACTACGCAGTAAGAATCACCCGCGCCACCCGCGACTGGCAAGGACTAAGCATAGGCGCAGGCCCACGCGGCAGCATCTCACTCATCCGCACCGCCCGCGCACAAGCAATGCTCAATCAACGTAAATATATAACCCCCGACGATATTAAAAACATCGCCCTCCCCGTCCTACGCCACCGAGTAGCACTCGCACCTGAAATGGAATTAGAAGGATATACAACCGATCAGATTATTCACTCTATACTAGAAAAAATTGAAGCACCAAGGCAATAATCAAAACAAAGGTAAATCAGTAAACTTTTTCTTGCACTCAAATTTCTATTTGATTACATAGCTATGAGTATGGAAATTGAATTTCTGAATAGTGTTACCAAATAAAATTTTATAATGAGAAAAAAAATTAATAGATTATATTGAAACTCTTGATTAGATTTAAAGTAATGCATGACGCACACTTTGTTTCGTACGTTACCGCGTACATTAACTAATCAAGAGAGTATCGTTATGAAAGCTAAAATCCAAACGACGGCAGAGAGTATAGAGAAAATTTCAATGATTACAAAATTATTAACGCTAACCTATGGTGACAGGGATGGGGTAGAACTCATTATTGATGTTAAATCGCTAATGATGGCTGATGTAGGAAGTGAGGATGCATATATTAACATCACCCCAATTTGTAAACATTTTAACAAGAGGGCACAAAATTTTTTCGCATCTCCCAATACCGTACAGTATATGCAACTTATTGAAAGTAAACATATTTCTAAAGTACTGGATTCTAGTTCTTTAAACACAAAAAATGAGAATAAAGATAATAAAAACAATATGTTAATCGACGATAAAAACAAGAAAATACAACTCGTCATTAAAAAACGTGGTAAGCATAATTCTGGCACATGGATACATTCAGAACTTTTTTTAAAATTCGCTTCATGGGTAAGTGTTGAGTTTGAATATGATATGCACCAATTAATAAAACATCTTATACGACGGGCTGATCAGGTTAAAATAGATCGAGCAAGTACCAAATACTTATTCCACCCTTTAACAGATGCAATAAAAGAGATTTGGATTCCTGCTCAATCAGAGAATGGTAAAAAATTTGCGTATACAAATCTCGCTAATTTAATCAACCAGAAGGTCATTGGTATGACGGCGAAACAATATAAAATAAAAAATAAAATTGATCCCGATACACCTACGCGAGATACATTTCCTGATCATATTCTAAAGAAAATAGAAGCAGTAGAAAAAGATATGTGGGGTCATATTAAATATGGAAAGGTTACTGAATATACCAAATTAAAAGAACTGATCTAATACTAATATTATTTTTTATTTAATATGTTTAATGTTTCAAAGTGATAGAAAACTCTTTCTTTCAACCAGCTTAAAGCGGATGTTTGCTATATATAGATGTTCAGATATTAAATTTCTTCGGAATCGAGTGCTTTAGCCTCGTCTAGCGAGGCTAAAGCACTCGATTCCAGAAATTATTTATATGAAAGTCTATAGTTTTACCCGCCTCGCCTATCGGCATCGGGGGTATAATAAGATAAATCTTACACTCCTTATGATCGCAATATTTCAAAACAAAACAGCTCTGCACGACGAGGTATGTTACCGTTGCAACGTTTTAAAGAAGTCTTGCAAAATGTGAACGGGTTTACAAACCCCATCCAACTAGATTTCATTCTTCTCCCCTATTATTCGACCAAGATGACTAAGATGTAACTATTTTTTAGCCCATTATTCTCTGATTTTGAATTTATTTTGCTAATATATTAAGCATTGATTCATTTTTAGGGGATATTTTAGAATGAAAATTCTTACTTGCATTACATCAGATGCAAAAAACGCTGCTATAAAACATAATTTATTAAAACGTTTAGAGCGTTTTCTGTATAGAGTCAAAGAGGATCAAACACTTGTTTTGCTAACCCCTTATCCTGATAAGCGTTTCTTTAAGAAAGCGATCATTTCTAAAGGGACAAACTACCGCATTTTAATCGCTTTGCATCGGCAAGATGGTTATATGATTCTTTGTGTTTTTATGTTCTCAAGTCGTGGCAATCCAGCCTATGATGTGATGTGGAGAACAAAGATACGTCAAAATCCTGATGCTTTATTTCAAAAAATACTCAAGAAGCATCAAACACTTTTTGACAAATGTGTGGAACAAGCTCGTTATCAACCTGCTATTCCAGCTTTACCTACACCTAATGAGGTAGAAAACTTATGGTTATCCTGTAATAGTAAAGCTCCTCAACAAGCGACTGTTTTTGAGAGTAAAAAATGGGTTAAGACAATAGCAACTGATTATTTTAAACAAAAAATTAATGCCATTTACGACTTATTACAAGAGATTTACCAAGAAATTGAGGATACACGGACTCAGGCTTCCTCTGTTTTTATTAAGGTTAGTTCCAGAGAGGCAGAGGAGGTTAAGCTATATCTACAATACTTCCCTACACATCAAGTACTTTTTTTATTAGATCTAACCGTAATCTATAGCGAAATAGCTATTTCTGGTTTTGATATTAATGCATCTCATGAAACGCTTGCTCAAAAAGCCTATCGAGCTTATCCACTTGATGTTTTTTTGCTCGGGGCAGAGGAGTTCAGTAAAATTCAAGAAAAAAGCGAAAGCAATCTTGCACTTTCTCCTGAAGAAATGAATATCCTGAATCATAGCGACAGTGCTACAGGCAATCGCTTTCCTTTATTTATCAATGGCCGTGCAGGAAGTGGTAAATCAACCATCTTGCAATACTTATTAAAAAGCTATCTTTATCTCGCCATTGAACACTGGACAAAAAACAAACCTTATACTCCGCTTTATTTAACCTACAGTAAAAAATTACGGGATTTTGCAATCCGTTCTTCCCATAAATTACTGAAAAATAATTCTATTATTTTATTAGAAAAAAATAAAAATTGGGAATTAAAATATAATAAGCATCAACAACAAGTATTTAATTCGACTTTTAAGCTATTTCAAGATTTTATGGTGGAATTATTACCTAAAAAAGAGCGTCTGAATTTTTTACCCGAAAACCAAATTACTTATGCAGGTTTTAAGCAATTATGGGAAAGCACAATAGGTCGAGGTAATTTACGCCATTATAATGTGGATTTAGTGTGGCATATTATCCGCACTTATATTAAAGGAATGAGTAGAGGTCTAGGATTAGATTTTACGCCTAAAGATTATATTCATCTGCCCGAAAAGCACAAAACCATTGAAAATAATGACTTTATAGAGATTTATGAAAAAATATGGAAAAAATGGTATTTAAAATATTGTCAAGAACATAAGGCATGGGATGAACAAGATTTAGCCTTAGCAGTACTTGCAAAGGCTGATTTTCCTCAAACTTATCCTGCTATTTTCTGTGATGAGGCGCAAGACTTCACCATTATTGAGTTAAAAATTCTTTACCATTTATCACTTTTTTCCAATCGTAATATTGAGAATCAAATTGGCAATATACCGTTTGTATTTGCAGGAGATCCCCTACAAACCTTAAACCCTACAGGTTTTCGTTGGGAAGCAGTTAAAGCAAATTTTTATAATTATCTAATAGCACCTATTGAGCGACGTAACAATAAGAGTGGTAAAAATGAGCTTAACTATAAAGAATTAATCTTTAACTACCGCTCCTCAAAAAATATTGTCGATTTTTGCAATATTATCCAATTATTGCGCCTGTGTTTATTTGGTAATACTTATCGCATTAAGCCACAGTTGACATGGTTTTCTAGCAAAAGCATGACACCTTTTATCCACCCTAAAAACTCATCAAAAGCACAACAACTATTAGAACATGATGCGTTAATTATTATCCCTAATTGCCATGAAAGCGAAGAATCAGAATATGTGAAAAATGACCCTATTCTCAGTAAATCGATTGCCTGCGATGAAACGGGTCTCCCTCTTAACGTCTTAAGCCCCTCTTCAGCTAAAGGCTTGGAGTATAGTGAAATTGTTGTTTTATATTGTTTTGGAGAAAGCTGTCCTAAAAGTCTATTAGATCGTTTACAAGGGAAAGCAAGCCTCTTTCCTGAGCCTAAACAGTTAATTAAATGGGAATATTTTTTAAACCGACTCTATGTTGCTATTAGCCGCGCTAAACAACGCTTAATTATTCTTGATGATCCTAAGACCTTTAAAACCTTTTGGGATGTGATTCAACATATTGATGCTGAGAGTTTAGCTGAATATTTAGGGGCACAGGTTAATACCAAAGAATGGGGAGGTGATAACTTACTTGCTCCTAAACGGGGTACGACCCAAGATATGGAGAATCTATTGCAAGGCAGAGCATCAGATGATCCAGAAGGATTGGCTAAAAAATTCTATATAGAAGGATCTGAGAATAGAAACCCCAGATTATTACGTCGCGCGCACTTATTATATCAGCGTTTAGCTAAGAAAAATGAAGCCTTACGTTGTTATGCCCTAGCATTAGAGTTTGAGCAGGACTATACAAAGGCAGCCAAAACGTATCTTCAAATTAATGAACAAGAAACAGCACTAGCTTGTTTATGGAAACAACCTAATTTTACTTTTATTGTTGAGACGCAATGGGATGATGCGAGTGATTTACGGATCATGTTAGCACATCAATTAGAGTATAAAAGAAATAAAATCCTAAAATGGCGCGGTGATTTAGAGGCAACAACAGCCATACTCAAGCGACTTGATAACACTAAATTTATTATCCTCGGTGTCTATAAGGGTTGGCAACAATCATTAACTGCTTTATTTAATTGGTTTTTCCAAGAATACACACAGGGTCTAACCCTTGATAACAATAAAATATGGAAAATACTCAAACAATTAGAAAAAGGAATTAGCTATAAAACAGAGCAGTTCGCCGAGATTGCTTATAAGCTAGGACGTTATAAAAATGCACTAGAATTATGGGATAAGGCAGGAAAAACAAAGCATAAATTGTATTATAAAGCGCAGTATCAAACGATGAATTGGCCATCTTCATTAATTCCTTTGAAACAATTAAATGATTTCAAAAAAATTATTACACAATGGCAGGATCGCGGCAAAGATTTAGAAAATCTGGATGAGAAATATCAAGTTATTGTCATTGAAGCCATGATTCGCACCAATAAGCAAGTCATGGCAACTAGGCTTTTAAATAATAAATCATTAATTCCCACAAAAGAGTTACGCAAAAAATTAAGCTCTTTACTCTGGCAAAAAATTAAGATTCTAATAAAGCATTCACCAGACCTAGCAAGCAATATGATTAGTCACTATTTAGAGATTTTAATACAAACAGCATCGTGGAAAGATATTCCCCCAGTATTAAATAAAGTCCATCTCTTAGACAAGGTATCACATCATAATATTAATCAAAAATTTATAGAAGATTTAGCCTATAGTGCAGACTTAGAGGAAGCCTCAAGTAATGATCAAGATTTGATATTTAATTTATTACAACAACGTTTTTACCAACAAGAAAAACGAAAAGAATGGTTTTCAATTATTGAAAATTCCATTGGTATTGCTCTAATGGGGATTGTAATTGAGCGAACTCAGTATTACGAAGAAGCCAAAGAATACTATTTTTGGATTACCCATCATGTTCCACTGAAACGTGCTGAACATAAATATTTTAACCAACGAATTATCGTTTGTTTGCAAAAGCAAGCTGATATAAGACATGAGGAAGGAAAGCCTATTTCTAGAGAAGAAAGCAACATACGTGATCTAAAAAGAAAATGGGATATAGATTATATTAATCTCGATGTTACTCCAGGTCATTACCCAGAAAATGAGATTCTCTCCACCCATCAGATCAAAAAAATGCGAGAAAAATTACAACCCATTACCAATGAGGAAACCCGTGCCAGAAAAAAAATTAGCCACTATTGGAAAAAAGGAAAAGAAAAAAAAATGGTTAGAAGCAATAGAAAACTACACTAAAATACTGGCTGAAAAGGAAAAATGGGATATATTAGCAAGAGATTGGTGTCACTCAGGAAAACTTCGAAGGCGTTATCCCAATAGTACTCGAAGGCAACGACAACAGGCATTAGAAGGAGTGATTAAAGCCATTATTAACAGCTTATCCTGCTCTAATATTATTTTTGACACTACAAGTAAAAATAAAATACAACTTTCTAATTTGTTAGTTGAGCAATTAAAAGATAAAGAAGATGGAACATGGTTCAAATGTGATAACCTTAATATTAATCGTAACTTAGTGGGTTCTTGCCTTGAGCGTGTAGGAGAATATAAAGAAACGATTGATTTTTATCAATGGGGCTTAAAAAATGCTCGCAATGATGATGATGAAAAATTAATGGCAGAACGTCTCATTGTCTCGAAAGAACGCTTTGCTAACTTTATTGAAAAGAAACATGAAAAAAGCAAAACCTCACAAATATTGCGTCATGAAGCCTCCAAATTACGTGATGAGTATCAATTTCACGATAATGAATTACCTGAATATCCTAATTTTGACTGCTAATTAACTGGAATAAAAAATGAATAATATCAGTGGTTTAATTATTACTTATAACGAGGAGGATAATATAGAGGGTTGTATTGTTTCATTAAAAAAGGTCTGTGATGATATTGTAATTATTGATTCAAATAGCATTGATCGCACTAAGGCTTTGGCAGAGGCAATGGGAGTCGTTTTTATTCAACAGGATTTTCTTGGGGATGGTCCGCAACGAAGTTATGGTTTATCTTATTGCTCTCATTCTTGGGTGCTAAATCTTGATGCAGATGAACGCTTAGATGAGGATGTTATTTCAGTTATT
>JALVEA010000246.1 GCA_027008665.1 Thiotrichaceae bacterium
GAAAAAAATCGTATTAGTAAACTCTGTTGCCGTTCTTTCTTCATTTTTAGCAATGACTGCAAATGCGGATTATGCGCCTGTTGTTATTGATACAGATACGGTGATCAACCTAGAATATGATAAAAATATTGATCTAACAGGCTCTGTGAATGTACCAACGGTTAATATGGACGCTGTAGAGGCTGATATTTCAGTGAATCAATTCAACCATGATTCTCCTGTCAGTGCGATAGGTTCTGTTACGAATAATATGTCTGGAGCAGGGGATGGAATAACCGATCTTAAAGTTGATGTAACCGCTGTTGGGAATAATGCATCGATTGATTTGAATGCCAATGATACGGTGATTGGTGCGGTACAAGGCAATCAAAATGGCGGTGCGACTGCTGTTGGTAATATTTCAGGTAACGCTATTAATTTGGATACCGTCACCAATGCTGATGGTGAAGAAGTAGAGGGTGCTGTTGCGCTAAATGTGACCGCTGTTGGCAATAACTTAACCATAAAAAGCGCAGATGATTATGGAGTCAATGGAACAAAACTTGGTACAGTGCAATTTAATTACGATAGCCCTGTCACAGCAGTTGGTTCTATTTCAGGCAATGGTTTTGATGTTAGTCCTATGCGTAGAGATCCAAGTTTGAGCGTAACAGCCGTTGGCAATAACCTAACTGCACCGCTTGGAACAACAGGCTCTATGCTACAAGAAAATGTTAATAGCCCAGTCTCAGCCGCTGGCTTTGTTTCTGGAAACGTCGGTGATATTGGTCCTGTAAAGGTCAGTGTATCAGCAGTGGGTAATAATATTTCCATTAAAGCACCAACTGAATAAACTTGTTTCAATTGTAACTCAATAGTAAGATAAACCAACAAAACAGGACGGATTTGCAATGGAATGCGAATCTGCCTTTTTTGTATTATATTCTCCCGCTTCTATAATACCTTTTTCAGCGACCTCTTAGCTTGAAATATAAGGCACTTATCCCCAAGAAAATAGCTATTGTTCTAAGTTTCTAATATTTAATGTATTAAACCATATTATTACTAAAAAATTAGGTGACTTATGTTAGATATAAACAACGCCCCTGCTATTAATCAAAACTCTTTTAATAAAACAATCTATGCAATAGAAAATCCGCCCCTTGCAGACCAAATGAAGACGCTAGAAGGTTTATTCAATAAAGAAGATGGCTCTGAAATAATGATTTTGTTATTACGATTAATTATGCAACTGATTCAAAGTCTAGATTTAAATGGGCAAAATAATAATGATACACCCACAGATGATCCAGACGGACTTGAAGCCGAATTACGACAGAATATTTTTATGTCAATGCTACAAGACTCCTTTGCTAACACGAATATACAACCCGCCTTTCCCGTTTTTGGTGATGATGCTGAGGAAGAAGAATCAGTTCTAGGATCAGCTTAGGAAGTTCCTTCGTTATTCCTAATATTCCACACAGGATATTCCACACAGGAAAAGAAGCCGTTTATTGGTATCGAAAACGGTTTCGTATTGAAACGTTATTTTCTGATATAAAAGGACATGGCTTTAACCTTCATAAAAGTGGACTAAGAGACCCCAAGCGGGTTGATCGCTTACTGATTGGCTACCTTGCTAGAAAAACGATTAACAAGTCTTATAATATCATCCCGTTCAGAGGGATGTTGAGCGATATACTGATCTGTAGCTTGATGCAAATAAATCAAAAATTCCTCCAGTGAAATTATAACCTCCTCATCGAAAATACTAAAACTAACTCCTTCGAAAGGTTCATCATTGGGGTCAATATCTTCAGGAAAACTACAATCTACATCATTAAACGTAGCACCTATTCCTTTTGCTATATTTTCAAGAGTTTTAGAAAATTGCTCATCTGGAATAGCATTTAAAAATGCTTGAACTGGAAAAAAATTTGGATCTTTTATCTCTATTCTGTTTTTCATTAGTTGTTTTTCCTTTATTATTCAACAAAAAAGCTTTTAACTTTTCCATTACCATCAGTATATCCACGCATAGTTACACCATCATTTGTAACACCCGTCCATTCTCTGGCTAGTTTTCCATCAATACTTGTTTTTCGTGCATTTTCAGCAGCCTCACGTCCCATTTTTATCATTTTTTCATCAGAAATTTTCTTTGGGTCATATATTGTTTTAGTAAAAATTTTGTCTTTAAATTCTCCTGTTGCTGCACCTGTTTTGTCAAGCTTAGGCATTTGATATTCAACAATGGAAACACCGTCTACATTAGGATGCGGTGTTTTATTCTTAATTTTAGCCCCCATATCTGCAATAGCTTTTGTAAATTCATCTGAATTGTGCGCTCCACCGATACCACGTTTTCTTGGTACAGATAAATCTCTAAGCTTTATATGATCTGCAAGATCATCAGCAAATTTAACTGTTTCACTGAGTTCTTTTGTTATTTTTTTAGTTGCTTCTTTTGCCGCCTTCTCGCTAGCTTCCTTCGTCGCTTTCTCAGCAGCTTCTTTTGCTGCCTGCTCTGCTACTGCTCCGATCCCTTCCTGAACACCTTTCCTAGCACGCCGTGCTAAAAATCCTCCAGTACCCCCTGTAACTGCTCCAATAACAGCACCAATGCCCCCATCAATAAGTGCCTGCTTTGCAACGGTTGAAGGGTCAAGTGGTTTATTTTTTAAAGCTGCTTCGGCGCATTGTTCTGCAAGCGAGGAGGCTACACCACTTACCGCTCCAATTCCAGTACCGCCTACAATGGTTGCAGCAGTTC
>JALVEA010000247.1 GCA_027008665.1 Thiotrichaceae bacterium
CCATAACCGTTGGGTCATAACCCATTGCAATGCCATTCCCAGGATTAATTAAAATGGCACGTCCTTTCAGAACATTATTTGGCTCATGAAATTCTCCACCAGCTACATTTAAGTTCTCACTACCATCAGCATTAAATTGCTCTATAAATATTCTTTTTTCTTTTAACATATTAGTAGAAGCAGGTTTATTCCAATTAATAAACTCCTTTACTAAAACACTACAATCTTTTGGAATACCCTCATTATTATTTCCAGCAACAGTAGAATGTTTCACTGCCTCCGAAACAGTTAGCATTTTATGCTCTGGATCATAAAGATCATTATTTTCCTTTTTAGCAACACCCATTACAAAAACAGTAAAATAACCTTCCTTAGTACGATCAAGTGATGGAGCACCACCATCTGCATTGTTTCCCGTATATGCTAAATTAGTAAAATCAACACCTTTTAAATTAGGTCGATCTTCCGCTTTTGCTGATAATGCTGGAGCAGTACAACTTTTATCTGAAGATACTACTCTTGCAGCACCCGTACCTTCAGGGTCTGGAATAACCGCTGCTGTCCAAACATCATTAGGAGATAAAGCAACAATAAAGTCACGAGCATCACGGCTATTTGTTCCTTCATGCCAGCGAACTTTAACCAAAATAGTACGCTCGCTTGTATTAGTAATATTAAAATAAGACTGCCATCCACCACGAGTTGTATAGTAAGGGAATACCAATACTTCACCGATACCATCTTGTGCAATATTAATTGCTTGAACTGAAGTTGAGGTTCCCATCATAACCCCACCTGTCATTGCAGCCGCAAGTGCTAATGATAGACTAGCTGTTTTAGTTTTTTGTTTAAGCTTAAACATAAATTTGTTTACTCCTTATCGAGAAAAATCATTGAATAACAGTAGGTTAATTTTCTACTGTATGCATTATACCACACTGTATTGATTACACCATCAGATTATTCCTTAATTTAAGAGAAAATTAATCCAATGCCAATTAAAAACAGCCAATATTCATTATCTGATGTATCAAAATCAGTTTATATAGAAAAACTTCAAGGCTATATAAACCCGACCCCAAAGATGCAAAAGATTTTACGTCATGCTGAAGTGTTGTGTCAACTATCATCCGCTATGGAGAGACAAACTTTGTCGTATAATAGTATAAAATGTTGTAAAATACATACAAAGATAAAAGATATGGTGTCAAATCATCAATAGATCTTATTTCATAGTTTTTTTACAACCTCTACGCTTAATCCTAATTTTTAAGGACAATTGTTTCCACATCCAAAATATCCAATAAGTTTTCTTCCTTCTAAAGGCTCTATGATTTTGCTTGCGTCATTTCAATAATATGATAATACAAGCATTATGCCGATTAACCTAAAAAATTAAAGCTTAATCAAGCTTGGTTGCGCTCTATAGCGACTTTTCAGTATATACTTATATCATTTATAGCTTCTTTACTGTTGCTTACCCCCGTAGGAACTATTATGAAAAGCAAAAATTTATTTGCTCTGTTGCTTCGCGTTGTCTTTGTGAGTTTTTTACTTGTCTCTCAGTCTGTGTTGGCTCATATAGGTGGTAATAGTGCTCATGCTAAGGAGGATTCTTTTTTAGCCAAATTAGCTAAGAATTATCCTCCTTTTGTCGTCAAACCAACAAAACAGGCGAAGCGGTTACTACCTCCACATATCATAGGCAAGTGGAGTGATATTATTGAGTGGCCTCATATCCCTGTTACAGCGGCCAATCTTGTTAATGGTCAAATTCTCACTTGGGCTGCGAGTCAAAAAACTAGTTTTCCCGGTGGCTTAGGTTTCACCTATGCTTCTCGTTGGAATCCATTAACACAAAATTTTATCGAAAATAATAATACGCTACATGATATGTTTGCAGGATATCCTGTCTTGCTTGAGGATGGTCGTCTACTGATTAATGGGGGGAATAATATTGATCGTAAAACCAGTATCTTTGACTATAGAACTAACGTATGGAGTGAATCTGACAATACTCATCGCGGACGCTGGTATCCTACGAGCGTTGCTTTGCCATCAGGGGAGGTTTTTACTGCATTAGGGACAGGAGGTGGACGCTATCCTGAGGTGTGGAATGAACAAACTGGTTGGCGCGTATTAAGTAATATCAATTTAGATAATCCTATTTTGCAATACGATGCTTATTATGAACAAAACTGGTGGCCTTTATTACATTTAACCCCTCAAGGTGATATTTTCCATTCAGGTCCTACTCCTAGAATGCATCGCATTGATACCAAGGGGCTGGGAAAGATTATCCAAGTTGGAACTGCCTTTAATGATTGGTACCCCAAACATGGGATTACTCTTCTCTATGATGAGGGGAAATTATTGGTAGCAGGTGGTGCTGTCTCTGGAGGCGATAAAACCAGCACTAATAAGGCAATGATTATTGATATTAATGCTTCTGTCCCTAAAATCACTCCTATAAAGGCAATGAAATATCCACGTAAATTTCATAATGGGGTTGTATTGCCTACAGGTGAAGTGCTTGTTATTGGTGGCAATACCACAGGTAGAAAGTTTGATGATAGAGGGACGATACTCACGCCTGAAATATGGAATCCTAATAGCAAAAAATGGCGTGAAGTCGCAGATAGTTCTGTACCACGTAATTATCATTCCGTTGCCTTATTATTAACAGATGGTCGGGTGCTATCTGCTGGCGGTGGATTATGTAATTGTGCGGCTGATCATCAAAATGGACA
>JALVEA010000248.1 GCA_027008665.1 Thiotrichaceae bacterium
CTGCAACACCGTGTAAATTCGCCTGAAACTCCAGATAATCAATCACCGTCATCTCTGACCAAACAGGACAATTCTCAGGCAGATACCCGATACGTTGCTGAATCTGCTCCGTATCTTTGCCAATCTCTAACTGATCAATTTGAATCACTCCTGATGTCGGCTCCAAAAAACCTGTCATCATCTTCATAATTGTCGTTTTACCTGCCCCATTATGACCGAGCAAACCCACCACTTCACCGCGTTGAATAGTAAATGAAACCTTATCCACCGCTTTAAATTCACCATAATGGCGACTGAGATTATTAATCTTTATCATTTTAATCCCTCGTTAGATTTTTAACGGAGGGGATACTACCTAAGAAAACCTTGCAAAAAAATTACGAAATAATTGATATTTTGTAATTT
Organism: Thiotrichaceae bacterium; assembly: GCA_027008665.1. GTDB lineage: Bacteria > Pseudomonadota > Gammaproteobacteria > Thiotrichales > Thiotrichaceae > JAGLBW01. The sequence goes on from JALVEA010000248.1 coordinate 406, forward strand.
TCTTAGAGGAGTAAAATTAAGATTGAGGATTCTATTTGCCCAATGACTTTTGGAACTACAATTTAAAACTATTTTAAACAATAAATGAATACCGTTGTCATGGTTGTCTAAAGATCAACCATGAAGATCAACCAGTTAGTCGTTATAAATAGATCAATAATCTGAAGTAAATTCCCAATAAGTAGGCATTTTTTTAATAATTCAGAGGTTCTTATTTATACGGAAGATTTATTAATTTATTGGGGACTAGTATGGCTATCCAAGCAAGCAACAAAAACCTATCCTTGTTATTCACTTTATTCATGGGACCTATCTCTATTGTATTATTGATTATTTCAGTCTATCTGATTCAACCAAAAGTAGAGGCAAAACTGACTTCAGATGTTAAAGCGCTACTAAAAACACATAATATTGAGGCTGAAGTCTCTTTTTCTGGTCGTGATGGTATTCTTAGAGGAGAGGTTGATAGTCAGGAAATAATAGACAATGCTCAAAAAATATCACTGACTGTTTTTGGAACGCGTGTTATACGCAATTATCTAAGTATACGAACAAAAGAAAGTAACCCCATCTTGACAGAAAATATCAAACAAAATCATTCTTTTAAAAAAGAACCCTATATTAAAAAGCATTCTAAAAAAGAGATAAATAGAAATATGAATCAAGGTGCTGCATTAATTTCAAAAGCTAAAAAGAAACCTGCCTATCTTTCTGAAGTTAATAAAATAATAAAAAACATGGATCAATTAACACCGCCTATTATTCGAAATACTGATGCTAAGCAGATTAAATTAAAAAAATCAGAGAGCATTTTAGTAAAAAATAAAACAGCACAAAATAATTCAAATGAATTACCATATATTATTGATAATTTTAATTATTTACTAAAGAAAAACCCTAATGAGATAATACCTTATAAGGATAAAAAACAGCAATAAAACCGTTGCTATTGAAATGATTCAAACAAGGTCAAAAGGGCAAGTAAGATTGGTAAATTCATTGCTTTAAATTTCCTTAAACTAACCTTGTAAACTTTCTATAATAGTATTCATAATAGGTAGCATAAGTTGCTGGTGGCTTATATTTTTTCCTAGCCCTTTGCTGTCATCACTACCGATCATAATAGTGAAACTATAAATACGTTGCTTTAAACGCAGACTACCTACTAACCATTTATCCTTTGTATTACCACTGCGAGTTTTAGATGTAGCCGATTTTACTAATAGGAAATTAACACCGTATTTTTTTTCTATAGAACGAAGGAATTTGAGTGGATTATTCTTTTTTGCTAAAGGAATAGAAAATAATGATTTCATATAGCGTCGGCTAGTTTCATTACTAAGATATTGATCAACATTATTTGTATTGCTTTTAACGCCCTTTCGAGACGTATATTCTATTATCTGTTTTCCCTCTTTTGAGACCAATTGATTAATCTGTAGAGTATCAATAAGGCTAGGGCTATTATCATAAGGTATACCATATAGGTGTTGTGTTAGTGCATGAATGACGTTGTGTTCTTTTGGGGGGGTACTTTCTACGCTACCTAAACTGAGTCTATAGGCAAGCTTTTTTACATCGGGTTTACTATCAGAGAGTGTGTTTTCTGATAAGGAAAAAACCTGATAAAGCTTTACTAAATCGCTTGCTAATAATTTATGTGTTTGTGTTAAAGCATATAATAATGGCAATATTTTTCCTTGCTGGATACTTTGATTTAAACTAAAACTATGCCCTTTACGATTTAATATCTTACAGTTTGCCACGCCCTCACGAATGGGTTCACTACTATTACGCATTCCTGCATAAGATTGATTACAATAACGTGTATTAGGCGTGTCATTTCGAGACAATAATAAACTACTGATGGCTAATGTACTTAGTCCTGCAATAGGACGTTTATTATTCAAGCCACGTTGATAAAAACGAATAATTTTACCTTCTTCATCTGCCACTAAAATACTAATGCTTGCCCCATTCTTAGCAATACTTTCTCCTAATCTTTTATTAAACAAGCGAGGATAAAAACGATGCAGGGTGCTAAAGGTTTTATTGAGAACTTGATCAAATTGCTTATTTTGTAGAATAGGTAGGCTAATTTTTACATCGGTTAATATTGTGCCTTTTTTCAACTTTGTATTGAGTTGTTGTAAATTCTCATAAAGTGAGATTTTTATTTTACCGAGTGTCAGCTCACTGCGTTGTAATAAATGTTGATAGAGTGTTTGTGCTTGTGCTTGACTTTTAGCTTGTTGCTTTTCTATAAATTTCAACCATTTAGTGGCGATTGCCATTGCAGGTGCGGTTTTCATTTCCTCTAAATCAGCTAATATTCTTTTCAAAG
>JALVEA010000249.1 GCA_027008665.1 Thiotrichaceae bacterium
TTTCCTTACCATTTTCCTTACTATGTGGTTTCGCTTGGATGGTATCATCAAAAATAAGCACTCCTTCATCAGACTCTATTTCGCGCGCTGTTTGCTTTATCACTTTCCAAAGCTCTTTTGACGTGAGGTCTTGTTGTGACAGAAAACGAGTCACTTGGTCGTGGTTCACTGCACCATCCAAAATAGTGGACAATCCTGTCGCGGTTGTATAGCTAAAGGAGGTGATTAAGTAATCAGTGTATAAATCAAAAATATCGGTTTTATTCATGCCTTCATATTTTAGTATAAATTTCGCTTAGTGCGTAACATCAGTGATTCACACTATTTAAGTTGGTTATTGGTCTTTAGTATATCAGATATTTTTAAATTATTTGCTTCAAGACAATTTGAAAATCACCTAAAGAGCTTGATATTCATAATCTCCATGCTAATTTGCTATACTCTCTTTGTTGCTTGGGGCATATTCTAATGCTTTAACATAAACCCATTTTCCTTGCACTCTCTCAAAACGACTGGTTTCAGATAGTTGCCTTATTTGATTTTCTGCTAAATAAGTGGCAATAAAAGTAACTGTTCCTGTATCATCTTTGATCATTCCTTGTTCAGTATTTACGATTTTTAGACTCAACCATTGGGTTTCATTTTGTTGTAATAAGCTTTGTAAGCGAGGGCGGGTTGATTTATGCCATGTTTTAAACAGATAGCGACCATTTTGTAAGGCATAAGCACTATAACGTGAGCGCATTAATGCTTCGGCTGTTGGTGCTGTTTGTTTTCCGTTATGATATTGACCACAACAGGCTTTGTATTCTAATGATGATTGACAGGGGCATGGGTTTTTCATTCTATAACCTAAATCTGTGGGGTTACTACACCTCAATATTGCATTGAGCGCATTGAATGCATAGATTCAGGTGTAATTCCTAATAAGAGACAATACATTATGTTTAATAAATCGATACTATTTTTTTGCTCACTTTTGCTGATTTTAACATCTTCTTCGCTTTTTGCAGAACGTCCGTTATTGAAGCAGTTATCAGGTAGATCTATTGCACCAGAGTTTGAATTGGTGGATTTGGAGGATAAAATTCATCGTTTGGCAGATTATAAGGGAAAACCAATTGTTATAAATTTTTGGGCAACATGGTGTCCGCCGTGTCGTAAAGAGATGCCTGCTATGAACCGTGCATGGAAACAGTTGAAAGAGGAAGGTGTTGAAATGATTGCGATTAATATTGGTGAGGATGAGGCGGATGTATTGGCTTTTCAGGATGAACATCCGATTGATTTTCAAGTTCTTTTAGATCAGAAAAGTGAGTCGTTAGAGAGTTGGCGTGTGAGGGGTTTACCAACCACTTATATTATTAGTCCAAAGGGAATTGTGGCTTACAGTGCCATAGGACCAAGACCGTGGGATGATAAGCGAATTTTGGATAAGATACGTGCGCTAAAAACAGCAGAACCTGAGGTGAAACCTGAGATAAAGGGGACGGTTCAAGCTACTACAAAGGAATATCAAGAAGAACAGCAGAAAAAAATGGAAGAGAAAAAGAGGGAAGTTGCTAAAAGTGAAGAGAAAGAATCATTTGCTGATAGTCTTTTCGATTTTTTTAAATAGTTGTAAGGATAGATACCCGTCGGCAGCTAAGGCATTTTTTAGTTGCCATTGACGAATGGCCTCGCGTGTTTTGCTTCCTATCTTGCCGTCAATCTCTCCGACATTGAATCCTTTTGCTTTTAATAAGGTTTGTAATCGTATTTTGTCCTTTCGACTCAATGGTTTGTCCTTGCGAGGCCATTTTTTAACTAATAAAGCTTTATTTGAGGATGTGTCTGCGATTCCTGATGATAATAAACCAACTGCTAAACTGTAATTTAATGATAGATTATATTTTTTAATCGCCTCAAAATTATCAAAAATAAGAAAAACAGGGCCTAAATGACCAGCGGGGAAAAATAATTGAGCTAATTGATCTGGGTTTTGAAAATCATTGCCTGAAATTGGTTTAATTCCCCATAACATCCATTCCGCAACGGTTAAACGCTCATTGTTTCGATTAAATGCCGCTTGTTTTTGCCAATTAAAATCGGCGGGAAACGCGACTTCTATCCCCCATGTTTCATTTTCTTTCCAGCCAGCGATATGCAGGTAATTAGCGATAGAGGCAAAGGAATCATCGAGGCTATTCCATAAATCGCGTCGTCCATCAAAATTAAAATCGACTGCATATTTCTGAAAGGAGGAAGGCATAAATTGTGGATGCCCCATTGCCCCTGCCCATGAACCAATCATTTCATTCGCTTGAAGTTTTTCATTTTGTAGTATCTGTAATGCAGTGAGTAATTCTGTTTGCGCAAACTGTTTACGTTTACCTGCATAAGCTAAGGTTGCTAGTGATCGAATGATATTCATCTTGCCATAATTACCACCAAAATCACTTTCCATTCCCCAAATAGCAATAATAATTTCCGCTGGAACTTTGTATTCTTTGCTTATCTCAGAAAATAAATAATGATGTTTTTGGAGTATTTTTTTACCATTTTCTATGCGTTTATTGCTAACTGCATTGTCAACATAACGCCAAATAGGCCAACTAAATTCGGGTTGACTACGATCTAGCTTCAATACGGTTGGATTGGGTTTGAGTTGATCAAAAGCCTGTTTAAAAACCTGCTCTTCAATACCTGTTTTAAGCGCTAATTGTTTGAATTCTTGTTGCCATTCAGAGAATGAAA
>JALVEA010000250.1 GCA_027008665.1 Thiotrichaceae bacterium
CAATGCCAGTGCTGGACCATTGTTTAAAAAATTAATCAAAACAATCAAAAGACATAGCCGTCTAAAAAGTGTTAAATATACAGGTATTTTATGGATGCAAGGTGAGGAAGATTCACGTCATTCAAGCGCCGCACGCACTTACTCCCAAAATTTATCAGAATTTGTTCGCGCACTGCGTAAAGAACTACATGCCCCCTCACTTACCTTTTTTATTGGCGAGGTAAACCCTCCCATTAAAGCCTTTCCTTATCGTGAAATTGTGCGTAAAGCACAAAAAAATTCTACCGCTAGAATTCGAAATAGTCGTCTTGTTTCAACACAAGGTTTGGAAAAACAACAGGATAATTTGCATTACAATACCGCTGGTCAATTAGCTTTAGGCATACGTTTTGCCAAAGCATTTATACAAACGGCTCGATAATTCTTCGACCATTTTATTATTAAATGACCCTCTCTAAAAAATAAAGATGAGACAATAAAATGAATATCAAATCCACATTAAGCGTAGTTTCCTTACTTTCTATTTTAGCGTTGCAACCTGTTTTAGGTGCAACAAATAATCTTGAACTGAGTGAATCCGATATTATCGATATCCTCAATGGAAAAATGGAAAAAGTACAAACCACTCAAAAGCACATTCCCATTTCTGATCAAAAACCACCTGTAGTACAAGTACAAAGGAGCAAGTCACAGGTAGAAAAACCACGATATATTGCACCTGCTAGAACTTATACCCCACCAAGAAGAGTAAACCATTCCTCTATTCCAGCGTGGAGAAGACCAGCGGGACAAACCATGACACGCAGTGCAGATGATGCATTATTTGGTGCCGCAAAAAGTAAAAATATGTTTTTATTAAAACAGTTAATTGCAGAAGGGGCGAATGTAAATCATCAAAATTTTAATGGTGAAACAGCGCTTCATATCGCCGCATCTTTAGGCAATTTACAAATGGTGAAATATTTAGTAAGTCAAGGTGCCAATATACATGCACGTACAGGAACTCAATGGATGCCAATTCATCATGCAATACGTTTTAATCATTTAAATGTTGCTAATTACTTGATTTCACGAAAAGCCTTATTACGACATAAAACCATTGATGGATTTACCGCATTGGATTTTGCCAAAAAATCTAAAAATCCACAAATACAGGCAATTGCTAGAAAATATGGACGATAAGAAACAAGAATAAGGCTACTCCTTAGGGTAGCCTTATCCGTTACATTAACGCTTTTATCTGTAATATTGCAGAATAAACAGATTTCCTCATTTATCCTCCACACCAAAATTCATGGATGAAAGAGAGTAGAGATAAAGTGAATATAAAATATAGTTTTAAAAAACAAATCTTAGCCCTTGCTATTATTCTTTTAGCAAGTTTTATCACTCAAATAGCAAATGCTGCTTACAATTCAGCTTACTTGACCCCTGAAGAAGTGAGAAAAATTAATCAAGAAACGATTATCCGCGAACAGGCAATACGTGTGCAAAAAAAGCGTATGAAGATAGCTCAAGAGCGTAAAAAACAATTAAAACGCGCTCAATTACAGCGACATTATGCCAAACGGGGGCAACGTTATTATGATCCATATTATCAAAAAGCCCGCTCTGTCCCTGCTTGGAGAAGGTCAGCAGGTCATACAATGACCAATAATCTCAATGATGCATTACTTAATGCTGCTAAAACTAGAAATCTATCTTTAGTAAAAGAGCTTATTGCTGAAGGTGCAAATGTACATCATAAAAACTTCGATGGTGAATCTGCACTGCATATTGCGGCATCACTGGGTGATCTACAGATGGTACGCTACCTGTTGACTCAAAGAGCTAATGTTAATGCACGCACTAGAAAAAATTGGTTGCCTATTCATCATGCGATACGTTTTAACCATCCTATTGTTGCGAATTATTTGATCGCACATCAAGCCTCATTATGGATGAAAAATACAGACGGATTTAGCGCACTTGATTTTGCTAAAAGATCAAAAAATGTACGCCTGAATGCCATTGCTAGAAGGCATGGTCTTTAGTTATAGATTTTATAAGTATGGGGAATAAATTCCCCTTCTTCCTTTTCGCCTATTTCTAAAATAATCTCTTCTATTTTCTCACGATAATCTTCTGGATTTTCCCATAAGCCGCGTTGCATTGCTTCTAATAAACGCTCTGCCATTTCCTTCATTGCTTGGGGATTGTTTTCTTGTAAAAATTGTTTATTTTCAGTATTTAATAAATAACTATCGCTTACTTTTTCATATTGATAATCTTTGATTAAATCGGTTGTGGCATCATAGGCAAATAAATAATCCACGGTGGCTGCCATTTCAAACGCACCTTTATAGCCGTGTCGTTGCATTCCTTTAATCCATTTAGGATTTAAAACACGCGCACGGATAACGCGGTTTAATTCTTCTTCTAAAGTGCGTATTTTAGGAGAGTCAGGGTTGGAATGATCACCATGATAAACCTGTGGGGTTTTACCGCTGAGTACCGCAATGGCATTACTCATGCCACCTTGAAATTGGTAATAATCATCGGAATCGAGCAGATCATGTTCACGATTATCTTGATTTTGTAGCACCACTTCTAAAGCTGCTAAACGATGCTCAAAAATGGCATGGGCATTTTCTCCAATACCCTCCCCTGCTTGCTGATTGCTATAAGCATAGCCTCCCCAATTCACATAGGCAGCGGCAAGGTCTTCTTTATCATCCCAGCAACGTTGATCAATTAAACCTTGTAAACCTGCACCGTAACTATTGGGCTTAGAACCAAACACTCGAAACCCTGCCTGTAGACGCGCTTGTTGTTGTTCTAATCCTTTTTGTTGTAATAAATCACAGTCCTTTTGAATATGATCTCGAATGGGATTTAATCCTGCGGGGTCTTCATAATCTGCAATTATCTGCACAGCACGATCAAATAAACGCATAACATTGGGAAAGGCATCTCGAAAAAAACCAGAAATTCGCAAAGTCACATCCACCCGCGGACGATTCATTTGCATCGCAGGAATGACATTAAAATCAATCACTCGCCCACTTAATGGTTCCCAAACAGGTTCGACTCCCATTAATGCAAAGGCTTGTGCAATATCATCCCCGCCTGTTCGCATGGTGGAAGTTCCCCACACAGACAACCCTAAAGTTTTAGGATAATCACCGTATTGTTGCAAATAACGTATAATTAATTGCTCGGCTGATTTTTGTCCTAATTCATAGGCACTTCGAGTGGGAATGGCGCGTGTATCAACTGAATAGAAATTACGCCCTGTGGGAAGTACATCTAACCGTCCGCGTGTGGGCGCACCACTTGGGCCTGCGGGGACAAATTTTCCTGATAAACCACGTAGTAGCTGATGGATTTCATTATCACCACAGGCCTCAAGTTTAGGGATGATGATTTGTTGCAAATAAGTTAATACCGCTTCAGTTGCAGGTGTTTTAAACTTGAAAATAGCAACTAATAATGACGATAAATTTGAGACAGGTTTATCTGTTGCCGTCTCTTTAGAGTGAATCGGATTAAGAAGCGTAGTTTTAATTAGCTTTTTAGCCAATAATTCCAAGCGTTCACGCGTATCAGCATGGGTTCGCCATAAGCTATCACTAAGCGGTTGCAAAATAGCAGGTTTATCTCCCGTCCAAACTTGAGTGCTAATCTGCAAAGGATCAAAATCAAGTTGCAGATCTTCGGCTAAGGCAGTCAAGATACCCTTGTCTTCTGCTTTATTCCCCCGTGATAAACGTGATAAAGCCACTAAGGTATCAATGCGCTGTTCGTCTTTTGGTGATTCTCCTAAAATATGCAAACCATCACGAATTTGACTTTCTTTTAATTCGCATAAATAAGTATCCAATTCATTTAGTCGCTCATTATCCTCCGTTGCTGATAATTCTTGATCTAGTTTAGATTGTTCTAATGCCATTAATATTTTTTCACGTAAATATTGCTCACGACGCGCATCTAAGCCCATTGCCTGATAATACTCATCCACCAATTGCTCTAATTGTGCTAGTTCCCCGTAATTTTCAGCGCGGGTCATCGCTGGCATTAAATGATCAATAATCACCGCTTGGGCGCGTCGTTTTGCTTGTGTGCCTTCTCCTGGGTCATTAACGATAAAAGGATAAAGATGCGGCATTGCACCCAGTGCAATTTCAGACCAGCAACCGTTAGAAAGCGCGACACTTTTTCCCGGAAGCCATTCTAAATTGCCGTGTTTGCCAATATGCGCTATCGCATCTACTTGATATTCATGCCGTAGCCAAAAATAAAAAGCCAAATAATGATGTGGAGGCACTAAATCAGGATCATGATAAGTGGCATTAATATCCAAATGATACCCCCGTGCAGGTTGTACCCCTACAAAGGTTTCCCCAAGCCGAATGCCTGCAATCATAATACGCCCATTGCGTACTTTAATATCCGCATCCGCACTGCCCCACCGCTTTAAAACCGCCTCTTGATTTTCTTTTGGCATGGCATTGAAATACCGCTGATAGCTTGCTAAAGAAAGACTTTGCTGACAAGGACGTTGTGCTAAATAGCTAGGATCATTAGTGATATTCGCTTGCAGTGCTTGAATCAGCTCATTGCCATTTTTTGGCAATGTATCAATAGGATAGCCCGCCTTTTTTAAAGCGCGTAAAATATTTAAAGTAGACGCTGGCGTATCTAAACCAACCCCATTAGCAATGCGTCCATCATGGGTTGGATAATTTGCCAAAATCAGCGCAATACGTTTTTTATCGTTATCTTTATGCCGTAAACGCGCCCAATGATAGGCTAACTTGGCACAAAACCGAGCGCGTTCTGGATGCAGTTGATAGGAGATAACATCCATTTGACTACGCGAATCCCGTTGTAAAACCGTTTTAAAGCTAATTGCACGACTAATAATGCGCCCATCCATTTCGGGTAAGGCAATATTCATGGCTAAATCACGCGCGCGCAAACCCAACGGATGTTGTTGCCAATCCTGCTGACTATTGGCAGCTAAAATCAATTGAATCACCGCAATATCAGCTTGAAATAGAGCGGTATTTTCAGTGGCATTATCATTAGTCTGATTGACTGAAAAACTGGTGGTATTAAGAATAATATCCGCCTGAGATTGTTCACACAGCAAATCAACCAATGCCATACTGCTGGCTTGTTTTAAGGAGCTAATTACAATCGGCAAAGGATTCAAGCCCTGCTGTTGTAGAATTTTTAGTAACTGATCAAAGGCTTGCGTCTGTCCCGATTGAATATGCGAGCGATAAATCAAAAGTATTGCAACCGATTGATTCTGTTTCCATTGCCTTTGCCAATCAGCCAAACTCGCCTGCTCTATTTGCGGATGATAAATCCACTCTTTTGGTAATTGTCGAGGAGGCTCCCAATCCATTTCTATTTGAAAAAAACGATTCCCCAGCCATGCAAAAAAATTATTGATATTACGCTGCCCTGCCTGCCTTAAATAATGCCAACAGTATAAACAATCCTCCTGCTCTACATTACTATAAGCCAAGAGTTGCACATCCATTTGATCATCCCCCGGCACAATAATTAAAGGGATAGTTTTCGCTTGAGTCAATACTTGCAATTGCTCCAGACCATAACGCCAATAGGATTCTCCCCCTAGTAGCGAAACAATAATCAATTTAGCCGACTCCAATACCGCATCGGCATAAAGATCGAAAGCTGCGGGTTTATTTAAATGCACCAAATTAGCAAGACGAATTGAAGGGTAATCTTCGGGAAGATTTTTTATTACCTGTGACAATAAAGCCAAAGAACTGTCTTGGGCAGATAAAATAATAATATCCGCCCTAGTTTGTTGCAGATCAATAATCCCTTCTTCATCTGTAAACCCACCGGGTTTAGCCGTGAGTAAATGCATAAGAAGTATCTCTTATTGACAAGCTTCACATTCAGGATCAAGTATCGAGCAAGCGGATGGGGCTTTTGCCGTTGAAGCGATGCTATTATCCTCGCTAGAAGCAGGGTTAATACGGTCATCAGATGTTTTTTCCATATGGGTTGCTCCCATTGAACGTAGATAATACGTGGTTTTAAGTCCACGCACCCAAGCGAGTTTATAGAGATTGTCCAGCTTTGCACCCGAAGGCTTTGACATATAAAGATTTAATGATTGTCCTTGATCAATCCATTTTTGACGACGGCTTGCCGCTTCGATCAACCAGCGAGGATCAATTTCAAAGGCGGTTAAATATTTCGCTTTTAATACCTCTGGAATACGTTCAATGGGTTGTACACTGCCATCGAAATATTTCATATCGTTAATCATCACCTGATCCCAAAGCCCTAGCTGTTTTAACTCATTGACCATATAAGGATTAACAATGGTAAATTCACCCGATAAATTCGACTTTACAAATAGGTTTTGATAGGTCGGCTCAATGGATTGGCTAACACCGCAGATATTTGAAATAGTCGCCGTTGGGGCAATTGCCATTACATTAGAATTACGCATACCGTACTGCTGGATGCTTGCACGCAAACGATCCCAATCTAAGGTACTGGATTTATCCACTTGATAATATTCGCCACGCTCTTTTTCCATTAAATCTAAAGAATCAATCGGTAAAATACCCTGACTCCAAAGTGACCCTTTATAAGTAGAGTAAGCACCGCGTTCTTTTGCTAGCTTATTTGAACCTTGAATCGCAAAATAAGAAATAGCTTCCATACTACGGTCTGCAAAATCAATCGCCTCTTCGGAAGCATAAGAGAGATTGAGTTTATACAGTGCATCTTGAAAGCCCATCATACCTAATCCAACTGGGCGATGTTGTAAATTAGAACGACGTGCTTGAGGGACGCTGTAATAATTGTATTCAATCACATTATCTAGCATACGCATGGCGGTAGTAATGGTTTTTTCTAGCATCTTCATATCGATGCCTTTTGCTGTGGTATGGGCTGCAAGATTGACTGAACCAAGATTGCAAACAGCGATTTCGTCAATATTTGTATGTAAGGTAATTTCTGTGCATAAATTAGACGAATGTACCACACCAACATGCTGATTGCTGTATCGAATATTACAAGGGTCTTTAAAAGTCAGCCAAGGGTGACCTGTTTCAAACAGCATCCCTAACATCTTGCGCCATAAATCTTGCGCTTTAATTGTTTTAAAAAGACGCATTTCACCACGAGCTGCTTTATCCTCATATTCAAGGTATTTTTTCTTAAATGCCTTGCCATAAAGCTCATGTAATTCAGGGGTTTCATCGGGGGAAAATAAGGTCCAATCCTGTTCTTTTGCCACACGTTCCATAAATAAATCAGGAATCCAATGCGCTGTATTCATATCATGGGTACGGCGACGCTCATCACCTGTATTTTTACGCAACTCTAAAAATTCTTCGATATCAATATGCCATGTTTCAAGATAGGCGCAAAAAGCCCCTTTTCTTTTCCCTCCATTATGAACCAGTGCTGATGTGGTCATATAAGACTCATCACCTTCCACCTTTAGATCAAAAACAAAGGATTCAGTTGGAATGCTTTTTACACTGCGTACTCGACTGTATAAGTGACCATTATAGTTTAACCAATTATATTTTTTAATCGCTTGACAACCAATGCGGCTAGCAATTTCTTTTACCGCTGGAATTCGTACATCATAAGCTTTAGTCGTTCCCTTAAAATGAATTTTTGTACCATCACAGCGCGCTCCAGTATGTGCATTTTCACGTTCTCTATATTGTCCAGCCGTCGGTACGCCCAAACGTAAACACTGATAACGCAAGCCTTCGACAAGCGGATAGGAAGTATTGGTAAAATAGATTTCCTTACCTCGACTAACACCACCATCCGTTTCTAATAAACCTTGCAATAGTGCTAATGTTTGTGAATGAGGTAAATGGCTATAACGACGTGCTATGTGTTTTTTATGATCAACATCATAAATTTCATCATAACTAAAGGGTAATGTTGCAACACCCGCACCTGTTATACGCCCTGTGGTTCCATCACCTAATACAGCTTGCCTAGTTGCCCAATGAATTTGAATATAATTTTCATTTCTACCGCTTTCCCAGAAATGAATATGGCGTTGATTTAAATAATCACGTACAAATTGTAAATGCTTATCATTTTTTGGATTACCAGAAACGCCCCATTCCCTACTATTTTTAGACAAGTGTCCGTCACCGAGTAAAATACCGTAAAGACGCGCATCATCTTCTCCAAAATCATCAACAGGGATGATTTCTTTGGGAATAACCTGTGCAATATAGTCACCTTTTTGCAATTCTCCTGCATCAACCCACTCAGGTTTCACTTTGCCTTTTTCTAACCAAGCAAGGGTACGATGATTAGCCTGCTCTAATGGAATATTGCGAATCGCATAAAAAGGATGCCCAGCAGTGACTTTAGTGGGTTTAATAGCATGTTTAATATCAACCGCGACCATTGGATCATGCTGGTTATAAAGCATACGTTCTATGACTTCACGGTAAGTACCACTAATGCCTAAGACTAAATCACCCTGTTTAATATCACGAATTGCTTTAACACCATCGGCAGTATAAAGCGGTGTATCACCTGCAAAACATTGATTAACAGCGACAGCTGTATCATTGGCTACTTTCAAAAAAGGCACAACACCTTGCGATTTACCATTGGTTCCTTTGATATGTGAGCCTAAGCCGCGTACAGATGTCCAGTCATTGCCGAGTCCTCCTGCAAATTTAGATAATAGGGCATTATCTTTAATCGCATTGTAAATACCCGCTAAATCATCAGGTACGGTGGTGAGATAACAAGAGGAAAGTTGAGGGCGTAAACTGCCTGAATTAAATAGCGTCGGGGTGCTACTCATAAAATTGAAGCTTGATAATAAATTATAAAACTCAATCGTGCGTGCTTCACGGTCAATTTCATTAATAGCCAAACCCATTGCCACGCGCATAAAGAAAATCTGCGGTAATTCAAAACGTATTCTATCTTCCGTATGAATAAAATAACGATCATAAAGGGTTTGCAGACCGAGATAAGTAAATAGATGATCTCGTTCTGCTTTTATCGCTGCACCGAGTTTTTTAAGGTCATAATGACTAAGTTCCTCATCTAATAATTCCAAGGCAATACCACGATGGATATATTTTTCTAGTAGATCAGGATAGAGGGATTGCATCTGCGCTTGAGTGGCAGTGCTAGGGCGACCTGTAAGGAAACTAATCGCTTCACAGCGCACTCCATCTAAGAGCAAGCGAGCAGCAACATTTGAATAATTAGGCTCTTGCTCAATCATAACACGGGTTGACATCACTAATGCCGCATTAATATCAGCTTCTGCAATACCATCAAAAATATTACGCATAGCAACTTCTAAGACCTGTTTTTCATCCACGCCTTCTAGGCCTTCGACTGATTCTTTAATTAATTGTTGTAAGCGTTTTTCATCAAGAGGCATTAGATCACCAGAGCTTGTTTTTACTTGTAGAATAGGTTTTTTTTGAGGCTTGTTTTGTTTCGATTTTTTTTGTTCACGAATCTTAGCACGCTGTTCACGGTATAACACATAGCTACGTGCTACTTTACGCTCACCTGAACGCATCAAAGCCAGCTCAACTTGATCTTGAATATCCTCAATATGCACAATGCCACCTTCTGGCATACGACGAAATAATGAAGCTGTAATTTGCGATGTCAGTTGTTCAACCGTTTTATGTATACGCGAAGAGCCTGAGGCTATTCCTCCTTCTACATCAAGAAATGCCTTGGTAAGCGCAATCATAATTTTACTGGCATTAAACAGTGTCACAGTGCCATTACGACGAATAACTTTATAGATATCCTCCCTGCTCTCATTTATTTGTTCTGTTTTAGCTGTGTTATTTGTATTAGTTATAGGCATATCTTCTAAAGGATATTCCTCATTATTTTGTCCAACATCACCTGTGTCCATACTTCCTCCGCTATTTTAGGTTCATCAAAGAAAAAATTATCATCTAAAATTTAGGATAACTATTTTGCTTCTTCAAAGACCTTTCTCTTAATATTGTTATCATTTTACAAATTTATAAAAGTTGTTTATTTTTTATCCACAACGAGCTCTAAAAATATTTG
>JALVEA010000251.1 GCA_027008665.1 Thiotrichaceae bacterium
TTAGGCAATTTTATTGCTATTTTCTATAATGGAAATGAACCCGTTAATAAGTATTTAAAATAAAAGCGAGGATATTATGATTGGAATAATGGGTGGAACTTTTGACCCGATCCACTTTGGACACTTACGCTCTGCATTAGAAGTTTGTGAGCGCTTATCTTTAACACAAGTACGGTTTGTTCCCTGTAGCGTTCCTCCGCACCGACCGCAGCCCATGGCGAGTGCAAGACAACGCCTAAAAATGGTTGAAATGGCGCTTGCTAATACCCCCCAGTTTGTTTTGGATGATCGAGAACTGCGCCGTACAAATGGTGCATCCTATTCTGTTGACACCTTGAGATCCTTGTCAAAAGAATTCGATGAACCTTTGGTTTTAATGCTAGGGGCCGATGCGTTTTTTAACTTTAATTGTTGGAAAAATTGGCGGGAGATTTTAGAAATGGTGAATATTGTTATTTCCTGTCGTCCAGGTCATAAAGTTCCTAAATTAGAATCATGGGCTAAAGGTCGTATGGTTGAATCGGCTGAAGAATTGCAACAATCTAAAGCAGGGAAAATAATGTTTATAGAAGTAACACAGCTAGCCATCTCTGCGACTAATATTCGTCACCAACTTTTAGAAGGATTAAGTGCGCGTTATTTGATGCCACTTGAGGTTGCGGACTATATCAATAATCAAGAGCTTTATTGTAGTAGCGATGATTATGAGCGCAGTCATAACTATGAAATTGCAAATATTATTGATCTTAAACGTCATGCTATTTTAAGTGCTTAGGTTTTTCTTTCTAAAACAGATATAATCAGTTGTTTTTAATCTATGAAAAAATCTATATGGAATTAAAACAACTTGTTAAGCTTTGTCACGACGCACTTGATGCAATGAAAGCTGAAAATATTATTGTTATTGATGTCAGCGATAAATCACCGATGAATGATGTCATGATCTTCGCAACAGGAACCTCTACTCGGCACGTCAAGTCACTTGCCGTCTCACTCAATGCTGATGCCAAAAAAGCCGCGATTGAACCCTTTGGAATCGAAGGTGCTAATGAAGGTCAATGGGCATTAGTTGATCTTGGTGATGTGGTTGTGCATATTATGTTACCTGATGTTAGAGAGTTTTATCAGCTAGAAAGATTATGGCAAAACGATGATATAGAAAATGCTGAGAGTGCGTAAATGCGTATCTATCTATTAGCTATTGGGACTAAAATGCCCCAATGGGTTACTAAGGGCTATGAAGAATATGCACATCGCATGCCCTCTAAATGCAAACTCATTTTAAAAGAAATAGCGGCTGAGAAAAGAAATAAGAATAGCAATATAGAAATAATACAAAATAAAGAAGCCAATAAGCTAGTCAATGCGATACCAAAAAATAGCCGCATTATTGCACTAGACGGGCGGGGTAGTATTTGGAGTACAGAGAAATTAGCGATACGAATGGAAAACTGGATGATGTCAGGTCAAGATATTGCTTTGTTAATTGGTGGTCCAGACGGGCTAACTAATGATATTTTAGCTAAAGCCGATGAGCATTGGTCACTATCAAATCTAACCTTTCCCCATCCTTTAGTGCGAATTATCGTAGCAGAGCAACTTTATCGAGCATGGACAATCACTGCAAAGCATCCTTATCATCGTGCAGGTTAGGAACTTTCTTAGTGTTGCACCACGGCAAGTCCATTGCGAAGTAGAATTTTTACCTTATCACCAACTTTAAAATTTCCACCTAAAGGTTGTGTGACGGTGATAAAATCCCCATTTTGCTTTTTTATAAGCAACTCTAATTGCTTAGCAGGTTTATTAAGCGCAGCGAAAATTTTGCTAATATCAATAGCACCATAAATGCCTGTATGACCGCCACTTCCAACACTGACTCCTACGCTACTATTCAATGAGTCCGTATTTTTAGTGGTTGCAACCGTTTTGAGCCCAGTAATAGTGCCTAACTCTACTTTTTGAATATTTCCCATTCCTGTCGTCGTTTGATTTGATGCACAGGCTGAAAATAATAAGCAGATAAAGACACTGTATAATATTCTAAGATTGATCATAAAATCACCTCATGCCTAAGTAGCGAGTATAATTTGGTCTATAGTTTTTCAGATAAATAATTTCCCGATAAAAGCAGTGAAAGCTTCAGCTTTTTCGTCATCAAGATGAAATTTAATAAGTGAACGTCTATATTATTTGTTAATCCCTTTTAAACACTCAAAATAAGCGACTTCATCAGGCAAGGTTTGGTTTCGTTGTGCCGTCCAAATGGCTTCTCCTAAGCATTCCATCATTGCATGTTCCGCTTCATGCTCACCGTATTTAAGGACTAATTGTTGATAAAGATCTTGTATTCCATTAGGACGATTAGTCGATATTTGCTCATGTAAACCAAGATGCATTCCTAGATGTAAAAAAGGATTACTTTGCCCCATTTCAGGCGTAAATTCAGCCTTTAATGAAGCCTCAGGGGATTCTAACATTGTATGGTATTCAGGATGCAGTTTAACCACGTTCACAATCTGCTGTTCTAATGCCGATAAGAGTTGATTGCTTGTAAATTTTTCCCAACTATCACAGTAGAGCTTACGTAAAGCATTTCGATCCGTTCCAAACATTATATGATTGCCTTATTCCGTTTTTTGTTTAAAATCGCATAAATCCATAATCAAGCAAGCCCCACATTTTGGCTTCCTCGCCACACAAATATAACGTCCA
>JALVEA010000252.1 GCA_027008665.1 Thiotrichaceae bacterium
ATGAGATAGGAAACCACTCTTATACCCATCCAGAGGATACGAATACATTAAGTGATAAGGAAATAAAATTTCAATTTGCTGATGCACAAGCACTTATTAAAAAAGAAATAGGATTAGACAAAATAGATATAGCCGTACCAGGAATGCCTGAAAACCTTGCAACTTCCTTAAAAATATTGGCACACACTGAGGAATATTTAACAGGAGGCTATTCAGCCGTTGGTGCAGGATTTCCTAATGCCTTTGGATTTTTAAATGCAGACTCCACTAAAGTTTATCTTAGCCCCAATATGTCATTTGATTTTACTTTGATTGAGTTTAGAAAAAACCCTGAAACAGGTGAAAAATTTACAGCCGAAGAGGCAAAGCAAATTTGGTTCAAAGAGTTTGATGATTTAGCAAAACATGCATATCAACCGATTATTCACTGGCCTTGGCATGACTATGCCCCCTTTGATAGCTTTAAAGCAGGCTATCGTTTAGATATGTTTGAGAGTCTTATTGCCAAGGCTAAAAATTATGGCAGTGAGTTTATTACAGCAAAAGATTTAGCAGAGCGTATCCAAACCTTTAAACAATCTGCTGTCGATCTTTCAATACAGGGAAATACCATTACTGCGAAAGTAAAATCAGCTAAAGCAGGACAATTTGGATTAAAGCTAAATAACTCACAGACAATCAGTTCAGTTGATCAATGGTATGCCTATAATCAAAATACTGTCTTCCTCGACCAAGATGGCGGTATTTATACCATTCATCTAGGAACCCCTCGCTCAGTTACACATATCAGCAAACTTCCTAGTCGTAGCCACCTGATCTCATTATCAGGCAATGGAGAAGATATAAAATTCCGTTTTGAAGGCGAAGGAAGCGTTGAAGTAACAACAAAATGCATCAACCCCTCTTCCATTAAAATAACAGGAGGAATCAACACCTATCAACGTATCAATAGCAATAAAATTGCTTTAAATTTCTTAGAGAACAAACGCTATTTAGAAACTACGCTAGATATAAGCTGTCCTTAAATTAGATTAAATTTCATTTTGAAGATTAAACGCCTCTCCGTCTTCATAACACTTGCTCGTCTTTGCGGTTCGACAGCTATAATGCCAATGATATTTTTCGAGTAATTTAAGCCATTGCGCCCCATCAAACTCACCATCACCGAGTACAACCACTTTCGTGCCTTTAGGAATAATCGTTTGTACTGCCTCATTTTTTAGCCATCGTTTCAATTGCATTATGCGACTTTCTTCTTTTCCTGCTGTTGGAATATCACCTACAACATCAGCTAACTTAACTTGTTTGCTTTGGATTATCCCGCAAATAAAACCAGTTAGAATATTTAGGTTATTTAATTGTCGTTTACTCGAATCAAAGTCCCATAGCGTTTGTATTTCATTATGAATTGTTCGATAAACTCGTTGTCCGTTTGAAAAAATCATGAGCTAAGACCGTTTAGAAAAACAAGTTCTCTTAGGGGTAATTAGAATTTTTCAAGGTCTGAGGTCAAAAGTGTACGGTAGTGAATAATTAAAGCTGATTGTATTTTTTAGCAATTCCTTTCGATTTTTCAATCGGGTATTTAACTGCATTTAATTTAATCTTTCGTTCTACACTTTGCAGTAAATCCACATCGAGTTTATCGGCTAAACGAATCAAATAAATCATAATATCAGCCATTTCTAAAGAAACTTCATCCAATGTTTCTGCTGATAAATGTTTACTTTGATCATCTGTTAACCATTGAAAATGTTCAACTAACTCCGCACATTCTACAATCAGTGCCATGGAAAAATTCTTAGGCGAATGAAATTGATCCCAATCTCGTTCTTTAGCAAATTCTCGCAGTTGTTGTTTTATGTTATCCAAATCCTTGGACATATTATTTTCTCCTAAAAGAGACAAAGTATACCGCCTATCTATGAAAAATATATGAATGTATTTTCATCTGTTATGGTAAATATTTAATCGTAATAATGAATTAGCTTATGAGTCTAGCCCTTGTCTATAGCCGTACCAATGATGGAATTCATGCGCCACAGGTCATTGTAGAAGTTGATTTAAGTGCGGGTTTACCAGCGTTGTCAATTGTTGGTTTGCCAGAAACGGCGGTGAAAGAAAGTAAAGACCGTGTACGTGCTGCGATTCTTAATTCACGCTTTGAATTTCCGAATAGGCGTATTACGATCAATCTTGCACCTGCTGATATTCCCAAAGATGGAGGACGTTTTGATTTACCGATTGCATTGGGTATTTTAGCTGCGTCTGGGCAAATACCTGAACAGGCGTTATCAGACTATGAATTTATCGGCGAACTTTCTCTTGGTGGTGAATTGCGCAAAGTAAAAGGTGTATTGCCTACTGCCTTTGCCACTGATAAAGAGCAACGGTTTTTATTTGTTCCTGAAGAAAATGCTGATGAAGCAAGTTTAATTTCTTCTTTACCTGTCTATACTGCCAATCATTTATTAAAAATTACTGAGCATTTAAAAGATACGCAACGGCTTTCTCCTTATGAACGAGAGGAAATTGATAATACTAAAAAATATAGCGTTGATTTAAACGAGGTTAAAGGGCAGTTTCAAGCGAAACGTGCTTTGGAGATTGCAGCAGCAGGGGGGCATAATATGTTAATGATTGGCCCACCCGGAACAGGAAAAACCATGCTGGCAACACGTTTAGCCACTATTTTACCACCCATGACCG
>JALVEA010000253.1 GCA_027008665.1 Thiotrichaceae bacterium
TTGAAAGCTGAAAAGCTGAAGCTTTCACTCCAAGCTTAGTTTACTAAATCATTCAACTAGCCCTCTGTCTTTAATTGAGGGGGCGTTGATTTTTTAGAGAATCTCCTTGCTTTAAATTTTAGGCGTAATAAAGAGATATAAATAAGCAAAAACGTTAAGATACCGTCAAAGGAGCCGCCTGCACTGTTTTTGCTTTGAGCTTCTTTATCTGCAGTTATTTCAATTTTTTTATCATCATTAATAATAGTTGCAGAGGCTATTTTATTGCTTAAAACTGTATTATTGCTGGGGTTAGAGAGCAATAGCCAAAAAATTTCGTCGTTTTCAATTTGTTGATCGGCTTTAATATCAATGGAAATAGTGCCGCTGATCTTTCCTGCTAGGATGGATAATGTACCACTTTTCGCGTTGAAATCACTATCCGCCTGTGCGCTATCACTAATGGTTGCATAATCAATAAAAGTATCTACTGTAGCAACTTGATTTAGATACACAGTAAAGGTTGCTTTTGTAATACCCTCATTTCCTTCAGCAACGAAAATATTATTAAAGCTGATTATATAATTTAATGTTTTAGAGCCACTGTCTTCTTCAATAGGGCTAGGTGAATTAACATTATCAATCGTTGTTGTTTGATTTGCAGTCCTATGATCGATTGTAATTTTTCCTTTAGAAATGGCAAAAAAAATATTATCACTACAGGCAACCATAATATGTGCATTATTGATGGGATGGGTATTTTGAGTAACGGTTATTGTTTCGCTACCATCATTGGGAATGTTTAATAATAAATCTTGTGTTGTGCCATCTTCTGTTAATAGTTTGATATCGACGGAATTACAATTAATAGGTGCCCAGCTCGTATTTGCTTCATTCCATTTAACTTCAATCTTGTCGTCGATATGGTATAAAAATTTTCCTTTATGCGATGTAACCTCAAATGCTTGATTTCCTGATGTCATTATTTTTGTATCAGCGCGTGCGACTCCTCCTTTACCATCCCTAACCGTGGTTGCAAAATTTAATTCTCGATTAGTAAGTGGCATGGTTTCGCTTGGTGTTGGTTGGCCAAATAAAGAGGCTAATTGTGGAAAGTAACGTTGATTAGAAGAGGAGGGCATATAGCTACGAAATAATGGGTTATCACCTGCATCAATACCTAGTTCGACAGTGGTGCCATTGACATCTATTTGATCCCATGTGTAAGTTAAAACATCATCTTTATTTTTATTGCTAATATCAATATCACTAGCATTGGCTTTTAATAAGAAGGGGGTTTTAATAGGAATATAGTAATTTTTAAGGCTTGAAATGGTTGGATTATTATTATCCGTATTACTCTTTGTTCCACAAGTTGCCTCGCCACTATAACGGATATAATCATTAATTTGTTGAATACTAACGGCATGAAAGACTGCATCCGAATTTGCTTGTAAATTATCTGCTGCACAAATACCTGCATAAGACATAATGGTACTGCCACTACCTGGTTCAACGGCTGAACTTGGTTCACGATTATTACCCCCACAACTTTCTTTAATACTATTAAAAGTATGTGTTGCACCAAACTGATGCCCCATTTCATGAGCGACATAATCAATATCAAAAGTAGACCCATAAGGTGAGAGTGAGCCTGTGACTCCACCTGCTTTATGTGCGCCTTGATCTGCTTTACAAACACTGCTCATTAATGCCAGTCCACCTGTTCCCTCACCACCAAAAACATGCCCAATATCGTAATTATCCTTACCAATAACAGCATCTAAATTAGCGATATTTTCATCCAGCATTTGATAAGAATCACCATTATTATAAGGGTCTGTTTCTCTATTTAAATAAATTAATTTATCGGTATCAACAAGTTGTAGCTGTATAGAAAGATCACGTCTATAAATTGTATTAACACGGTCTATGGTGACATACATAGCACTCAAAGCACTTTCTTTTGTGCCATGACTCAAAGCCGTATATTCAGCCGTTGCAGCAAGGGCGAGCCGATAAGTAATCAATGCCTTAGCCGCTCTTGCCTGTGGCTTGAGTAGTGTTTGAAGTTGATTTTTAGGGGGTTGAATAACAATTTCTTTAAGTGGAAATTTATGTTGAAATAAATGTTTATTTTCCCGTTTGCTAAAGCTTCTATAAGGTTTTTTATTCTGTTTGAATTGCTTAATGCTTGCTTCAATTGATTTATTAGGGTCAATAAAAATGGTATCGCCATTTTCTAGTATCAGCATGGCATTAAAACCATTGGCAGTGAAACTCATATTGCCTTGTATCTTTTTGTTTTTAGTCGCTTGTACTTTCCAGCTTTTAAAATTTGGAAATCTATTCGCTAAACTTTTTTCCATAAGAGAATATTCAGTTGCAATCACCTCAAGCATTGAGCCATCAGGTAAGGGCAGATTGAATATTTTATCGTTATGCGTGGGGCGATTTGTTGCCTGAGGATAGCGAGCTGTTTGATTATTATTTGTCGCTATAAATAATTGTTTACGCAAAGCGGTTTCATCTAAGAGTAAGTTGCGAGCAATATAAGTAGGTAATGCAGGAGATGATAAAGTTTTCAATGTTTTTATTGCAGCATGAGGAGCATTATCAATATCCTCCCAAAGGGGAGTAGCAAAAAGAGGAGTCGAGAAGAAGAAGCTGAAAGCAATAAGGATTCTACGCATAATGGGGCCTGTTTATTTTTATTAT
>JALVEA010000254.1 GCA_027008665.1 Thiotrichaceae bacterium
CACCAACACCGCCTATTCCAAGTAGCATTTCAGGAAGACTGGGGGAGTAGCTGTTGACTGCACCGTCAAAAAAGCTACTTTCTACCACTGCATTAGGGAATAAGATTAATGGATAGCTTTGACCACCGATTAATACATTGTAAATTAAGCTTACTCCACCGAGGATGGCGAGTACAGCGGCCGTTGCTAGTGCTAGACGGTTATTTTTAAGCTTTTTGCACCAAACGAGGAACATGGGAACGAGACTTCCTAGGAAGATTTGTCCACCCCAGAAGAGGAAGGTATAAATTCCACCATTCAGCAGGATATAGCCTTCGATGCCGTGATGCTCTGTTGCGTATAAATTGGTTAAGTGTCGTGCTAATTCAAAGAATAATACTGCTGCTATAAAAATAGCGAGCGTATAACGCAAACGATTTAATACTTTGTCGCCGAGTTTACGCCCTGTCCATTTATAGGCTGTCATTAGGACTAATGCGTAGATAGCTGTACCTAAGACATAGGAAAGGGTAATAAATAAAGGTGCCATAATGGCGGCATCATAGTATTGACGTGAGACTAAAAATCCAAAAATTGAACCTGTACCCATAGTGAGGATAACACGCCATAAAAAAGCGATGTAACCTGCGGGCTTGTAGAGACTTTTCGCTAACTTGCTTCTATCCATCATCGTCCATAGATAGAAGAACATAATACCTAGAAAGCCACTATACAGCGCGATATTCCAAGTAAAGATGGACTTGGGATTAAAGTGAGTCATAGCAACAATCAGACGATCCGCATGACCTAAATCCAAAACTAACACTAATAGTCCACCAATAAGCAATGCAATAGCAATAACAACCGATAAGCGCCCTAATGGTTGGTATATTTTTTTACCAAATACAGTACCTACTGAGCCTATATTGGCAGCACCTGATGCAGCGACAATCATAAAGATTGCAAATACATGCGGTAATCCCCAAACAATTTGGTTATTCATTCCTGTTACATGATGTCCTGAATGTTCCATATAAAGGAAGGATAAAAAGCCAAGAGCGATCATTCCGCTCGTCACCATAAGCAGGGTAACAAAACCTAAACCGCCACCTGCTTCGCTAAATGTGATTTTTTTATTCATTGCTTAGATACCCCAATAACGAACGCCAGTATTAAGACCGAGATCAGCCCGTATCTGCGTACCGCCAAATTGTTTTAATGCCTTACTGATATCACTTTCTTTATCATTAAGATCACCAAATAAAATGGCCTCTGGTGCGGCTTCAACACAGGCAGGTTTTTGGCCTGCATCAACACGATGCACACACATATTACATGCTTCAACCACGCCTTTACCACGCGGTGAATGAGGACGTTGATCAATTAATGTTTCATGTACAAAACTACGTGCTTTATAAGGACAAGCCATCATGCAGTAACGACAGCCAATGCAGATATGCTTATTGACTAAAACAATGCCGTCGGCACGTTTCATTGAAGCACCTGTTGGACAAACATCAACACAAGGTGCAGTATCACAATGTTGGCACATCACTGGGAGATTGGTAACGTGACCTGTCATCTTTTCAGTGACTTTGACTTTGCGAATCCATTGTGCGTCTTGCTCTTTATTAGAGAGTTTCTCATCACCCCAGCCGTGTTCTTTTTTACAAGCTTCTACACAGGCATCGCCGCCATCGTTTAGCTTGTTGATATCAATTAATAGTCCCCAGCGTACTTTATTTGTAACCGTTTCATCGGCTGGTTTTGCTTGGGCTTGTTGTAAAATAATACCTGGTGCAATCGTTGCTACAGCGGCAACACCTGAAATACCCACAACACTTGCCATAAATTGGCGTCGATAGGAGTTTATGTTGCCACCATCCCCTGCATTTTGATCAGTATTTTGATGCATATCATTTTTACCACTCACTGTGCTGTCACCTCCGTAGAAGTTTTGCTAGTTGAATCATCCGCTACTATCCCTAAATTTTTATCCATTGAAGCATTGTTTGCCGTTGCTGTTGCAGATTCGGGTTTGTCTGGATGATCGGCATGACATTGAAAACAGTCTATCTGTACGCTGGCATAGGCATGACAAGTTGTACAAAAATGTTCAGGATCGGTATGACGTACCACTTTATCACCCTCAGGGGCAGGTACATGACAATCGATACAGCCTTTTAAGCTATCTTCAGCAGTTCTTATGCCACCATACATGGTTAGATCACGCTTATGCTTTAGATGATCCATATGGTATTTTCGCATTTCAGCCTTATGAGCCGTATTTTGCTCTTCAGTATCAAACTTTTTAAGTGCTTTTGTTATTTTGCTTTCTATTTGAGGTGATTCATTTCCACAACCTGAAACCCCTACTAGAAAAACAAGTAACAACAATGAAGATGTTACGGATAAGAATTTGCTAAACATAGATATACCTGTTAATCAAGGATTTATGAAGTGGGTACAATAAACCCACCTCAATAAATGTCGCTATTGGTTCAACTGCAAGAAAGCAGATTAGCCACCAAGACCCATCTCAATATAGCCCGTTGGACAGACATCAGCACAAATATGACAACCAATACAACGGTCATAGTTAGTATCTACATAACGACCAAGAACAGATGGTTTGCCAATACCTCTTTTAACTTTGAAGACAGCATCTTGAGGACAGAAAATAACACAGTTATCACATTCGAAACACATACCACAGCTCATGCAACGATCAGCTTCTTTGATTGCTGTTTCATCATCAAGTCCTTGCATACGCTCCATAAAGTGACCTAAAACTTCAGTATCACTTGGTACATCCTCAACACGTAAGTTGCGTGGATTATATTCAAAATGGCCTAAAAACAATTCACTTGAAGTGATAATCTCATGCTCTGAACGATCATCGAAGTTATGCACTGCGTAGTTCATGCTGTCTGTGCCACGCATATCCTCTTTCATGGTGTCATCAAATGAAGCAGGGGCAATCTCATATTCACTCATTTTTTTCAATAGATCAAAATGATGTTTATCTACTTTAGGGCGACGACGTAATTTTGAATTATTAAAATAGTTATTAATACTTTCGGCTGCAATAGAGGCGTGACCAATCGCTGTTGTTAATAAATGTGGACGAATCACATCGCCTGCCGCAAAATGCCCTGCCTTATTAGGAACTTGATAGTACTGGTCTGCATCGATGCTATTTCTATCATTACCAACAGCCTCAACCCCTTCAAGGTCAGTAAATTGTCCAATAGCCGATACGATTAAATCTGCTTCAAGAGTAGTCACTTCACCACCCTCAACGGCCTTAGGAATACCACCTTCCATGGTACATTCAATTAATTTAATTGCATTTGCACGACCATTTTCATCGGTAAGAATTTCTAAAGGCATCACACCTTTGATGATCTTAACGCCTTCACGATCCGCATCATGTATTTCATGTTCTGCCGCAATCAACTCAACCGCAGACAATACAACACTGTCACAAGCAATATTATCTTTGGTATCAACGTCATGAACAACACGACCTTCTACTGCATCTTCTGGAAACTCGTTATAATCCGCACGAGTACCAATACGGCGCGCAACAGAGACAACATCAATAGAAGTATCACCACCACCCACACAGACAATCTTAGCAGAGGTATATTGCATATCACCTTTGTTGAATGCTTCTAAGAAATCAACCGCAGTTACACAGTTAGGGATTTCATTCCAATTATCAAGAAATAAACCACGACCTTTCTTTGCACCTAATGCCCATAAAATGGCATCAAAATCATTTTCTAACTCTTCAACAGAAATATCACGTCCTACACGCGTATTACCACGGAATTCAATATTGCCCATATCAAGAATACGTTGATTCTCATGTTTCAATGCGGCTCGTGGAGTACGATAGTTAGGAATGCCATAGAACATCATTCCACCCATTTCTGCATGATCATCAAAAACAACCGATGCATGACCCATTTTACGCAGTTGGTAAGCAGCCGCCATTCCTGCAGGACCAGCTCCAACGATTGCTACTTTTTTGCCTGAAAGCTCGCTAGGAGCCTCAAACTTGAATCCAGCTTCAATGGCTGAATCACCGATGTATTGCTCAACCGAGTTAATACCAACAAAATCTTCAAGATCATTACGGTTACAACCTTCTTCACAAGGAGCTGGACAAACACGTCCCATCATTGCAGGAAAGGGATTAGCAGCAGTAGAGCGACGGAATGCGTATTCTTGCATTGATAAGCCACCCGTTGGAGTTTCTATGCCACGTACAATCTGCAACCAGCCCCGAATATCTTCTCCCGATGGGCAACTACCCTGACAAGGAGGTGTTTTTTGAATATAGGTAGGGCATTTATATGATGTATCTTCTTGAAAGATATTATCATGCATACTGCGCCATTTATTATCTCCATCATTATACCGACGGAAATTATTTACTGTTGTATCATCAGGTGATATTGCCATGCCTATTCTCCTACTACCGCCTTACGGCTAAGTTAAAATCCTATACAAGCCTGCTTGCAAACTTGTTGTAAATTAGTTGTTATAACCTTCTTCGGCTACTTTGATTCTTCTGCTACGACTTCTCTTGATGCAATTAACCTTTCTTTTGCTTCATCGTAGTCAAATTCCATATCGTCAATCTCATCTTCACTTAATTGTCCTGTAAGGATGATTGCACTACTAACGAGCTGATGCACACTGACAATTTGATCCATAGTAAAACCATAATAAGGAATAACTTTGGTAAATTGTGATTTACAGATAGCACAAATGGCCGCCATATGGGTTACGCCATGATGTTCAGTAACGTGTTTAAGGGCTTCCATTCTTGGCTGTGCACCTTTCACTCGTACCTCCATCAAGTCATCAGTCAAAATACCGCCACCGCCACCACAACAGAAGGTTGCGTCATGGATAGTGTCTTTGGGCATATCAACGTAGTTATTACAAACGGCCTTAATAACATTACGTGGCACTTCAAATTGACCACCTTCATAACTACCGATACGTGAACCACGCGCGATATTACAAGAATCATGGAAGGTCACCACCATGTCATCATTGGCAGATTTGTCAATATTTAGCTTACCTGCTGCTAATGCTGGCTCAGTAATTTCTAATACATGCTGTGGAATGGGGTAGTTTTGATCTAAGAAATCCCAAGGTCCTGCTAAGGTATTTAAGAAACTGTAAGCAACACGCCACGCATGTCCACACTCTCCAAATACAATCCGCTTTACGCCCAAATCAATAGCCGCTTTACGAATACGTAAAGCTAGACGACGCATATTTTCATAACTACCGATAAACATACCGAAGTTTGCACCTTCTGATGCATATGAACTGAGCGTAAAATCCAATCCTAATTCATGGAATACTTTTGCATATCCCATTAATCCATCAACATGCGGCTCTGCAAAAAAATCTGCCGATGGCGTAATAAGCAGAATGTCCGATCCTTTCTTATCAAGTGGTAGCTCGACTAACACGCCCGTATCATCGTAAATATCTTCTTCTAGTCCTTCTAAAGTATCTGCTAATGCCGCTTCTGGAAGACCTAGGTTATTACCAATTTTGTGTACTTTACCCATGATCTCGGTACAGTATTTTTGTCCCATACCAATATGATCAAGAATTTCACGCGCTGCCATTGAGATTTCAGCAGTATCAATACCATAAGGACAGAACACTGAACAACGACGACATTGTGAACATTGGTGATAATAGTTATACCAATCTTTAACCACATCTTCGGTTAGCTCGGTCGCCCCTACGAATTCAGGATGACCAATTTTTCCAAAAAACTTACCTGCAAAAGTAAAATAACGACGATACACTTTACGCAATAGATCTTGACGTGCGACAGGCATATTTTTGGGATCTTTAGTGCCAATGTAATAATGGCATTTATCCGTACATGCCCCACATTTTACGCAAATATCCAAGAAAACTTGCAAAGAACGATAACGATGACGCAAATCATCCATTTTATCTAATGCGCGTTCCTTCCAGTTTTCAACTAGAGTATTACTATCACCATAGTTTTCAACGCCCGCTGGCATTTCAAAATCAGTAGGAAAACCCAGTTCTTTTTGAAAATCTGGTTTAGATATCCAAGGACCATGCAAATGCCCCATTGAACCTTTTTCTAGGGAAGGCACATCAACAATGCCATCTTCGCCTGTTACCGTAGGAATTTCATAATCTGCCATAACGCTTGCCCTTATTTATCCAACTCATGCAAATATAATTTATCTTGTGTTTCTAGCTTTTTAGCCCAGCGCGATAAATGACGTTTTTCTCTAGGATTATCAACTTGATTACGGGTAGGACTAAAGAATATACCAGGAGCATGCATTAACTTACTGATAGGGAAAATCAACATCAAGGTTGCAACCAGTGTTAGGTGAACAATCAAAAAAGGATCAGCAGGTAATGGATGGAAACTGAAAGTTCTCAACCCAATAAAGAAAGTCTTGACCATTAAAATATCGGTATGACTAACAAATTTCATTGTTAAGCCTGAAATACCAATCAGAATCAACAGACCTAACATCGCTCTATCCGAAGGAGCAGTGATATAACGCACTCTATCAATCAAAATGCGGCGCAAAAGTAGACCGATTAGGGCTATCACCATTAAGAATCCCGCATATTTACCAAAAGGCTGAACAATATCAATAACAAGCCAAACATTTTCTTGAAAATAACGTACATGGCGCAAGATAATAAGAGCTAGTGCATAATGGAATAGAATTCCTAATACCCAGAGCAATTTATTAGAACGGAATAGGCTATAAAAAAGTGTAACCTCTTTAAACATACGCACCCATACCCCTCTTTTTGTTAAAGGAGCGGGAGTAGTAGGAATTTTTAACGGTGCAGGAACTTTCCAATAAATGAAAACTTTATATGCAATTCCCAATACTAAAACCAAGGTGGCTACCCAAAAGAGCACGCCAAAAAAAACGCTCAAGAACACTTTCTATCTCCCGAAATTCATCTCTTTCATGAATTCACATTCATTAACAGATAGTCAATTTAATAGACTAAAGCTAATATTCTACAAGTTGATGATCAAGCTAATAAGGAATATTGAAACCAATATAAACTCATGAAAGAGATCAGAGACTAAATTCTCCGATTCTCTTCACGACTAGAAACCTTCTCTAGTCACTGTATACAAAACTTTTACAAAGACTTATACACAACCTGTTGGCTTTGGAAGACCTGCATATTTACAAGCTTGTTTACCAGGACCATAAGGAAATAAAGAGTAAAGATATTTAGAGTTACCTTTAGCTTTACCCAGACGCTTACCAACTGCTTTTGTTAATACACGTACTGCTGGAGCAATTTGATACTCTTCGTAATACTCACGTAAAAAGTTGATAATATCCCAATGCTCGTCTGTCAACTCAACATCTTCTTCTTTTGCTAATGCTGTACCGATCTCTGGAGTCCAAGAAGCTAAATCGATTAAATAACCTTCTTCGTCTAACTCGATTGTTTGCCCACCTACTTCAATTGATGCCATTTTCGCTATTCCTTGTTTTTAATTAATAAATAAGTTGTTTATTGTCTTACTTAAATATCCAAATCAAATTAGATCCAGTATCTAAAATAATATTATAACCAACTCTGTGTTGTTTCATTGTCCGCAGTTAGATCAACAAAACCTGCATAATCAACGGTTTTAATGCCGTCAATTATTCGATCTTCACTTAATCCGCGTGCTGTTAAATCACCTGCTAAGACATAGATACTTTTATCAGCCATCGCTGCTTTAAGCTTATCTGCAAATGCAGTACCGTCTATTGCACCAACGGCGGCATCTTCAATCATAAGAATTGAATCACCTGCTGATGCATGTCCTAAGCAAGAATCAAAAGTCACTTTTTCAAAAGGTGACTTATTTACAATATGTAGCATTGCCATTTTTAGTCACTCCTTTTAGAAACTTAATGTCACTTCTTGTTCAGCCATAACCGCCGCCATTTCTTCACGACTGACCAGAATAATGGATGACTTCTCAGCCCAATCGTCATCTTCGTCTTCCCAAACAAGATCCATTAGATCATCTTGAGTCAGACCACGTTCTGCTAATGACTCTTTCTCAACATAAAGCTTGCTAATATCATAATCACCTAATGCTTTATACGCTTTTGAGAAATTCTTTTGCCCAATACCTGTTGTATCTTGTCCGTTTGTGATTTGGTAAACACCGTCATCAATAAACGCTAACGATACATCTTGATCAAATGCCGCTGAAATTAATACCACTTCTAAGGATTCTAATGCGTAAACTGTCCCGTAAGGTGCTTTGCGATTAACAAACATGAATTTTTTACTCGACATGATTAATCTCCAAATACAATTGTACGATCACTTTGAATTCCACCCTCGATCAACTGACCTAGACCAGAGATACGGAATCCTTCGATGATATTATCAGCATCTAAACCTTGGCGTTTTGCTTCACTTTCATCCATAAGACCACGGCGTTGAGCGGCTGCAATACAAATCACAAGATCAAGCCCATGCTTTATTCCTAATTCAGACCATTCTTTTTGAAGCAAACGATCATCAGCAGGTGGCACACTTAAACGTGTTCCGTTATTAACACCGTCGTGGTAAAAGAAGACACGAAAAATTTCATGTCCTTTTTCCAATGCAGCGCGAACAAATTGAAGTGCAGTATCAGATGATTGATGCTGATACGGTCCTTCATTGATCATTACTGTATATTTCATATAAAATTCCTAAATATCTCCCTTCGATTCCACTACATCGAAACCAAAGGGAAGAGAAGTTAAACTTAGAAGCGGATATGCGTCGATGAATTTAAATTCGCACGAGCACCGCGCCAGTTATCAATATGATATTTAGTGAAAGGAAGTCCTGTTACTTCGAAGAAACGAGGCCATCCAATACGTTCAACCCATTCATTAATGCGTTCCCAATCTTTCGCACCTTCTTTGTAACAATCTAAAATTTTCTTCACGATTGCGGTTGCTTCAGGCCAACGAGGTGGATTATTTGGAACACCCGCTGCAACTAAGCGTTGGAAGGTAGGCTTGCCACGAGCATTTGAATGGTTACCACCTATCCATATTGCTAGCTGTGTATCCTTATAATCGTTGATCTGCATTGGAGGACAAGGAGGATAACAAGCACCACAACAAATACACTTTTTCTCATCAACTTCTAGTGACGGCTTGCCATCAACCATTGCAGGACGAATCGCGGCAACAGGACAACGCGCAACAACCGAAGGACGCTCACAAACATTACCCACAAGACTATGATCAATCTTAGGTGGCTTTGTATGTTGTACGTTGATTGCGATATCACCTTGACCACCACAGTTAATCTGACAACATGAGGTTGTTAGATGAACACGGTTTGGCATATCCCAGCCTCTCCAGTAAGGAAGAAGCTCATCCATCATTGCTTTAACAACGCCTGATGCATCTGTTCCTGGAATATCACAATGCAACCAACCCTGCGTATGAGAAATTGACGCAACCGAGTTACGTGTACCACCTACTGGGTAACCTGCATCTTCTAATGCTGCAACAAGGGGAGCTACTTTCTCTTCTGTATCAACAAAGAATTGGATATTTGAACGAATGGTAAATTGAACAAAACCATCGCCGTATTTATCACCAATATCCATTAACTCACGCAAAGTAAACACATCAAGAATACGCTGAGTACCCGCTTTAATAGTCCAAATTTTATCATTACCATACTTAGCAACGTGAACCATTACACCTGGTTGTACATCTTCATGGTAATCCCATGTTCCATAGTTACGACGCATTGTCGGGTGCATATACTGAAAACCATCAGGACATCCTGACTCAATTGGCTCACGCATTTTTGGAGCTGCCATACTTAATCTCCTTAATCTCTTAACTACGAGAGAAACTAACTTCTCTCGATAAATATTTAACTAATGACTTTTGTCTCTATAATAAAGAGATTAAGCCGCA
>JALVEA010000255.1 GCA_027008665.1 Thiotrichaceae bacterium
GAAAGGCGGCTCGGTAGTAATTGCCAGTGGCTCATTTGATGTCGCTATTAGCGATTCACTGCGAGCCTCTAAAAATCATTCAGGTTTAGAAGAGTGGTTAAAACATAACGGTTTAAATCTAGCGGACAATATGGTGCTTGATCCACAAAATGCCTCATTGCCCATCCCTGTCCGTCGTTATATAGGACCGATTGCGGTACGAGAAATTAAAATGATGCCTTATCCGCATTTTCCTGATATTCGTGATGGCTTAAATCAAGATAATCCCATGACTGCCTCACTCAATCAGCTTACCATGAATTGGGCCTCTTCGATTGATATTGACAAAGAAAAGAATCAATCGCGTCAAGTGATTGAATTGGCTCGTTCCTCTGATGAGAGTTGGACATCGGATGATTTAGATGTGCTCCCACAATACAGTCGCTATCCTGATACAGGTTTTCGGGCAGAAGATGACCGTCAATCACAATTATTAGCGGTGGCGATCAAAGGTCAATTTGAATCTTACTTTAAAGGCAAAGAATCCCCTTTGCTTGAAAAGAAAGACAAAAAAGCGGACGAGCAGACAGCTGATAAAACAGCTAATAAAACAGATGACAAAGCAAATAAGGAGGAAGATAAAAAAGCTGATCAAAAAGAAGACGATAAAACCGTCGTGAGTAGTATTATCGAGCGTTCCTCTGAATCGGCTCGTATTATCCTGATTGCGAGTAATAGCTTTGCCAGTGATGAGGTCATTAGCCTTGCATCGCAAGGGCAAGGTAGTCATTACACCCGACCCCTTGAGTTTATGCAAAATGCGATTGACTGGTCATTAGATGATAACGGTCTTATGTCAATTCGTAGCCGTGCCCAATTTGCTCGTTTACTAAAACCGATGGAACATAGCACGCAGTTGTTCTGGGAATACTTAAATTATGTACTCGCTATTCTTGGTTTAGTGGCGGTTGCTTTCTGGCGACGTGCGATCAACAAGAAAAAGCAAGCCCATTATAAAACACTTTTAGCATCGGTATAACAGGAGGATATAATGAAAAATACCAATAAACTCATTCGCCTATTAGCGATAGCCGCCGTTGTTCAATTTATTTTTATTATCTTTACCCATATCGGTGGCAATACACTGGCAGATCATACCATGAGTGAAAAAATACTCACATTTGATCAATCCAAAGTAGATAAGCTAAGCATTAAAGATAAAGACGGTCAGCAGGTAGAACTGATTAAAAAAGCCGACCAATGGCTAACACAATCGAATTTCCCTGCAATCAATAGCAAAGTGAAGCAACTACTTGATAAGCTAGCAGGACTTAAACACGGCATCCCTGTTGCAACCAGTAGTGCCGCTTTAAAACGCTTTAAAGTGGCGGATAATGACTTTGAACGCTTGATTACCTTACAACAAGGCGATAAAAAACTTGCATCACTCTACCTTGGCAGTGGAGCAGGTGCTCGTCAAAGTCATGCCCGTAGCGATCAGCAATCTGCGGTCTATACGGTTGAACTTGGTGTCTATGATGCCTCAGCAAAAGTCGAAGATTGGCAAGATAAAAACCTATTACAATTGAGTAAAAAGGATGTCAGTGAAATCAATCTAGCAGGTATCCGCTTTAGTGCCGATGCCTCCACACAGAAAAAAGACAGCATGACCGTCTGGAAAGCAGAGCCACTGCCAGCGGGTAAAATAGTCAATCAAAAAGCCATTAACGACAGCTTAAACGCAATTGCCACCCTCCGTTTTGGTAAGGTACTGGGCAAAGAGAAAAAAGCAGAATACGGTTTTGATAAACCCGCACTTAGCTTTAACCTGACCCATAATGGCAAAAAACGAGAGTATCAATTCGCCAAACTCAAAGACAAAGACGACTACGCCCTTAAAGTCACTGATCGCGATGAGTATTTATGGGTTCCCAGCTACACAGCCAAATCATTAGTTGAAGGCATTAGCAAAGACAAATGGTTAATGGAAGAAGCAAAAACTGAACCCAAAGCAGAAAAGCCAAAAAACTCAAAAGAGTCAAAAGCGAAGCAAGCCGACAAGCCAATAGAAATGCAAAATACAACAACGCTTGAGCATAAGGCAAGCAGTGAAGCCATCTCTGCAATGCCTGCAACAAAAGCGACACCTACTCAGGCGGAAAAAGCAGAGAAAAAGCACGCTGACAAGCCAATAGAACTGCAAAATACAACAACGCTTGAGCATAAGGCAAGTAGTGAAGCCATCTCTGCAATGCCCACAACAAAAACGACACCTACTCAAACGCTTGAGCATAAAACAGATAATGAAGCTAAGTAATGCTTTGTTACTTTGTTAAAAAAAAGTGTTAAAAAAAGACATCTATAATTATATTGATTAGATTATGGATGTCCTAAATATTGCTAAATATTCGAATATTCGGGTGTCTTAATTATGTAGTACCATTCCGTGTTTTCTGTGCTTTCCGTGGTTCATACTCTCATTTTAGTTTTTAACCACGGAATACACGAAAAAACACGGAAAGGGCTTTCGCCTCGTCACCATGCACCAGAAACCCCGTCGGGTTAGAATTCATGATTTTCTATCTGCTTACGTGGACTTTAGAGTAAATCAACTATACTTAATGTGCGAGGTAAATATAGATAATCTTATTCAGAAGCGAGTGTTTGAGCTTCGTCTAGCGAGGCTAAAGCCATCGATTCCAAAAATTATTTATATAAAAATCTATAGTAATAAGAAAGCTCCTAAGGAGAAACTATGCAAAAAACAGCTTTTGACAACCCGTGGAAGACCATAATAGAAACTTATTTCAAGGATTTTATGGACTTCTTTTTTAATGATATTGCCAAAGCCATTGATTGGAATGTGCCACATATTTTTCTTGATAAGGAGCTAGAAAAGGTAATGCGCGATGCGGATAGTGGTAATCGTTACGTCGATAAACTGGTGAAAACACAACTAAAAACAGGGCAAGAAACGGTTTTGTATATTCATATTGAAGTACAATCTCAATATGATGCCGATTTTTCACGGCGTATGTTTATCTATCACTATCGCCTCTTTGACCGCTACCAATTACCCGTGGTGAGTCTAGCGTTATTAGGTGATGATGATCCCAAATGGAAACCTAGCCATTATCAATATGAAAACTTTGGTTGTAAATTATGCTTTGATTTTCCTAGCATTAAACTACTTGATTATCAGCAACAAGACCTACAGCAAAAGACAAACCCTTTTGCAATTATCACTAGAACCCATCTATCCGCATTAGAAACACGCCAGAAACCACAAAAACGCCTAGAGGTAAAATTAACACTCACCAAAGCATTGTATCAAGCAGGCTATGAGAAGCAGGATATTCTAAACCTATTCCATTTTATCGACTGGATGCTAAACTTACCTAAAACAGTTGAGCAACAATTTGCACTGGAACTGAATCAGTATGAGGAACAACAAAAAATGCGTTATATAACTAGTATAGAACAAAAGGGTATAGAAAAAGGACTTAGGCAAGGGCTTGAACAGGGGCTTGAGCAAGAGCTAAAAACTTCTCGCAAATATATTCTTGATGTTTTAATCCTTCGCTTTCAGCAAATACCTGAAGATATTGAAAATAATCTACAACAAATTGACGATTTATCAGTGCTGTCTTTACTACATAAAGAAGCGATTACTGTAGAATCCATCCCACTTTTTGTAAAAGTATTAAGTGATAGCTGTGAAGCATTATCATTGCATTAAGGTCTAGCTAAAGCCTTATTAACTAGAATAAAACAGGACATTCAATAAAAATAACTGAGATAAATTAATGGGTGTCTTAATTATTTTTTATTACAACCTACCCACCAACAGCCTGCTGTATCGTCTTGAAAACGCATGGCTGCGTCGTATTTGGGTGTTTCTAAGCGATTTTGATTCATATATTCTTTAATACCAAAGAAGCCAAAGCGATTAAAGCTTTGGGGTGAGGTGAAGAGCATAAATTGTTTGCCGCCGCGTTGTTTCCATTGATTGAGTAAGGTGGTGTAAAGTTCTCCCATGCGTTGATCACGATTAGCGGCGGCGAAGAGGTTTTGTAGTGCGTTTAGTTTGTCTTGGGATATTGTGGTATCGCCGTAGTTTACGGTGAGATGTTGTCCGCCTTCATAGGCATAGAGATCGACTCCAAAATTATTGGCAATGCTGGCTTGGTTTGAGATTAATTGTGTAATTGCACTCAGAGAGTTAGTGTCTCCTTGATTGGCGGTACCTGTTGCGGTTGGTGTGTAAATATTATTAATAACCGTAAATACATCGTCTAGTGAGGTTACTTCGGTAAAGGTTTTTTCTACGATATCGGTATCACTACAGGCGGTGATTGGAATGTCGTTATCGCCTGCTTTTGTGCGACTCCAACAACCATGAAAATAAGGGGCAACGGCAAGTACATCGGTGTCATCAGCGGTATTATTATAAGCAAGAATTTCACGGCTATAGGCGTGTGATTTATGATTAGAGCCGATAATACGAACTAATCGGCTTAGATTGCCAAAAACGGCTTCAAAACGTCTGAATATTTCCACAGATCGTTTCGAATAGAAGCGGAGGCGAGCAGAGTAATCTTCATTTCTAAAAGGAAGGGGAGGGGTGTTTAGGCCTAATTTTTTCCCCATTGCAACTGCATATTGTGCGCCCCAAAATCCACCGTTCCAGACTTCATTGCTGTATTCAATATGTGCTTGTAGTGAAGGGTCTAAATGTGTTTTGAGATAGTGAGCGTATTGATCAATATAATCATCGTTAGCATTAAAGGGTAGTGTAAACCAAGGGTGTGAGTGGAGTAAGTTCGCCAGTGCAACCGAGACTTCAAGCGGTACGCCAAAGCGTTGTGTGACGATGGTTTTATAAGAGCCTCCCCACGTTGCATCAGAGAGTTTTGCAATTTGGCTCCAGCTTCTTGGGCGCGTTAGACAACTATCATAGCTATTTTCGTCAGGGCAAGGATTAATCGCATGAGAACTAGGGCGGCGGGGGCTTGCTTCCATAAAATTCATCATGCGTAACATGCGAAAATCTTTATGAAAGGCAAGAAAATCAGGATTAAAGATAATCGCTTCACGGTTATTTCTTAATACTTCAAGAAAAGCAATATAAGGGTGAGCATCTGAGCATTGGTTGGCTGTTTCTACGCGTGTAAAAGGATCGCCTTTACAAATACCGCCAGGCATAATAATACGAATATTCCGAATGGGGTCGCTTTCATCTGTTTTGGTAATAAATACTTCAAGACCATGAATGCGTTGCGATTTTTCTATGGGTTTAATATCAAGGCGTAGATGACCTGCTTCGACTAATTGTTTATTACTTCCCATGTGAGCAAAGCTAATATCTCCTTTGCCTTCAAAAAGAACGTCATAGCGTCCTGCGGGGGCAGCTCCAGAGGGCATAAATTGCAAGATACGTGTCATTGCATATTTTTTAGCACCTTGAGGGGCGCAACTAGCGGGTAAATCCAACGGCCAACCTGCACGATCATAGCTAATATCAGGACAGGAGTTTTCAGCAAAGGGGCGAGCAACCCGAAATATATCAACAAAGGCAAGTGGTTGATAAATGCCATCGGCCTCTGCTTGAGGAGTTTCAAGGTTAATACCTAAGGAGCGTCCAGAAGGCAGTGTATCGGGTTTAAAGAGTGCTTGTTCAAGCTGATATAGCGTCACCTTTGCGTTAATATAAGATGAATTGGATGCATTAAGGTCGTTAAGTAACAAAGGTAAATGCTTAATCACAGGATTGGTTGCGGTTTGCACCAATGTTTCAATATTAATCGGTAAATTAGTTGGACTAACACTGCCGATATGTTTTCCTGCAATACTAAAGGCGATATTTTTTCCCTGTTCATAGTTAAATAAGCCGTAACGATCCGTTGTTCCAGAAATATTGCCTGAACTGTATTCAATACCTGCTACGGGTTTATTGCCTAATGTGAGTACTTTTTCTTTTTTGGAGTCAATCAAGGTTAAAAATGTGGGGGATTGAATAAAGCGCTCGCCTGTATCAAATAATTTATACCGTTCAGGCAAGTCTTTTATTGCTTCTCTAGGGTTGGGATCGGCATTAATAATTTGGGTTAAGCTGATATTAGATTGTGTATTGAGGGTCGAGAAGGGCAATTGGCCGAGTGATTCGCTATCTAGTGAAAAAAAGGTTATTTTTTCTTTTTCATATTGGAATGTACCCTCATTATCAGTAATACCTGTTGTTGCACCTGAGCGATAGCTAATACCCGCTAATGGTTTATTATTAACACTTAATATGCCTTTGTAGGTAATAGGTTTATCTTCATTATTGCTATTACCACCACCACAAGCTGTTAATGCTAATAGTAGTATGATAGAAAATGCATTGAAAAAATGGGTCTGTGTCATTATAAAATTTCCTTCCTTAAAGAAAAATATTACTTGAGGACTTCCCCGAACTCATCATGTTTATTCGATCCCATTTTCTATTAGCAGTGAGCAAGCTTCTCGGCAAATACCAGGATAGAAGTCATCAATCCATAAATGTACATTAATTCCAAGATCTTGCATATAGTCACGTTTATCACAACCATCGGTAAGATAAATACCAATATTAGTTTCTTCTAATAAAGAGCGTATTTCAACAACATTATCCTTCTCTGGTGAACGCAAGGTACAGATAAAGGGTATATATTCAGCCTTTTGGAATCGTCGAATAAGATCAATAAAGAAGGTTCTATCTGCGCTGACGGTGTTATCCCAATCAATAGCAATATATTTAGAGTCTGGAATGTCGAGCAATACATAAATATCAATTAAAAACTCATTATAAAACTCGACTAAATAGTCTCCTCTTTCTTTTAAGGCAGCTTTAATGATGCTATAAGAAGGCATTTTTAGGTTATTACCATTGTAATAAAATGTTAGTTTTTCTTCAGCTATTTGCATTTTAGAGTATCTCTAATTTTGCGGTTTATTATATGTACAGGTTTCCTAGCACTTCAAGAGCCAATCTACGCTGTTGGAGTGCTAATAATTATAACAGTTTTGTGCGAATAAATTTAATTTATAATGCATATAATGCGTTAGTTAAAAGGTATGAAGGGAGCAAAATCCGTTCAGCAGAAGTATTTTTCCTAGTCCCTCTCGTTAGCGAGCTGTGAAAGTATTTTTTCTAATTTTTATACAGAACATCAAAAATTGGGCAATTATCAATCGTCATATCATCGCCTTTACAAGCAGTAATCATTTCGTTTAGGGCTTGTTTTAATTTTTCCAAATCATTAATTTTCTGCATTATCTCATGGGCTTGAAGTAATGCAATTGATTTAATTTCCCCACAACAATGGTCAGGTTCGTCTATAAATTTAAGAAGGCCTCTAATCTGTTCAATGCTAAAACCTAGCTCCCGACTACGACGGATATAATTGAGTCGTTTTATATGACTTAGATTATAAAGACGATGTCCCCCGTTACTACGAGGAGGTTCTGGCATCAGACCTATTTTTTCATAATAATGGACCGTTTCTACCTTACAGCCTGCTTTTTTTGCCAGTTGACCTATCAAATAGTGATTATTATTCATCATTGCATCCAAATTTTACTTGAAACTGTAGTAACTATAGCTTGTATGATAACACTATCAAAATTTTAAGGATTTTAATTATGGCTATTAATGTTGATGTTTTTTCTTCTCCCGGTTGCGGTAAATGTGGACATGCTAAAGAGGTATTACGTAAACTTGTTGAAGAATTAGGTGAAGAGAAAGTGAGTTGGCGTGATGTGAATATTCTTGAGGATATTGATTATGCGGTTGAGTTAGGTGTTTTATCCACCCCTTCTATTGCCATTAATGGAGAGTTGGTTTTTAAGAGCCTGCCTTCAGAAAAGCGTTTGCGTGACGTGTTGATCAATCAATTAAAAAGTGATAGCTGATGTTAACACTTTTATTAATGACAGCAATATCCTTGGGTTTGTTAGCCTTTTTTGAACCTTGCACGATTGCAACTCATACGCTTTATGCGGTTAGATTAAATCAATCGTTAGAACGCAAACAACCCCTATTGATACTTTGGTTAAGTCGTACTATTTTGCTTGTGTTACTGTTTTCGATTGCCGTTTTCTTATTTGATATACCACAGTGGGGAAAATTCACTCCGAGCATTATTCTAACTGCTATAGCTGCTGTGTATTTAGTCTCGCGCCTTGTTTATATCCCTATTCCTCACCTAGCTTTCTACAAATTAATACCCTCGAAAAGTATTCCTATGTCACTTCAATTAGGTTTGACATTACCTGCTTGTACTTTGCCCTTAATTGTAGTGATTACAGGTATCGCAGTGACGCTAGGCTCTCTTGCTAGTGCTGTTATTGCTGGGGTTCTATTTGCTTTTAGCTTTACTTTGCCAATGTTTATCACCGTTTTTAAGGGGGTTAATGAAAAAACAAAACAATTATTAAGTCAGACAGCCAATACAAGCCCTTATATCACTGCGGTGTTACTGTTGGCTCTAGCAATATACCTTTTGATGCCCGTACTTCGTAGTCATGCTGATTTACTAGAACAAAGTTTACAAACAGCCAGTTGGAGTGGAATTATTATTGCTTTTATTGCTGGCTTCGTTTTTAGTTTTAATCCAGTCTCTTTTGCCTCTGTGCCAGTTATGCTTGCCTATGTGAGTAAATCGCATCATAAAAGAAAAGGTTTAATCCTTGCGGGCGCTTTTATTATGGGCTTAATAACCACACATATTGTATTGGGTATTGTCGCCGCTTTTGGTGGTGAATGGGTGCAACAGGTGATGGGAAGAGAATGGGATTGGGTGCTTGGACCAATATTAATTATTATGGGGTTAATGTGGTCAGGACTAGTTAAAATTCGCTTACCTTGGTTTGGTATGAAGGCCCATAAAGTAAACAATCTATGGGGAGCTTTTTTATTGGGCATTCCTTTTTCGATTGCAATTTGCCCTTTTTGTACGCCCGCATTAATGGTGACATTAACAGCAAGTGCTGCAATTGGCTCAGTTCCTTTTGGTGGCGCACTGCTATTTGCTTTTGCTCTTGGTCGTAGTATTCCAGTCGCCCTTGGAGCTTTTGGTATGGGGTGGTTGGAAAATTTTAAAATACTTTCCAAGCATCAACGGTTTTTTGAAGTTTTAGCTGGAGTGCTATTAGTTTTAGCGGGTTTATATGTCATCCGCCAATATTATGCTCCAATGGAGTTTTAGTGATTAAAACCTATGTGGAAGTGGAAAAAATACAAAAAATGCTGTGGTTTTTTCTAGTTACAAAGTTCTTTCTAGAGACTGTTTCAGAATACTTTCACAGTCTCTAAAGTTTCGTAATTATAGATGCTCAGATATTAAATTTTCATAGGAGTCTAAGCCTAGGCTTGGGCGAACCATTAAATTATTTAATATTTGGAAATTATTTATCTGAAAAACTATAGAAGAAAGTTACGGAAGAGTCTTTTTTTCTACCTAGACCTTACAAATGTTTATACTTAGTGCGATTTAACTGAATTTTAGATAAGCAAAGTAAAAAACAAAATCATTGTCCGCTACGTACCAAACGAACCTGTAAGCTGTTGCCCTCATAATCCCAACCGTGGTCACCATAACCGCTATTGAAGTACACCATCCACGCACTGTTAGCATAAGCAACAGGCGAGGAAGACCAAACAATCGAAGATGCAGAAGTATTAGGAAACACCGCCAAATTAATAGCAGGATCATAACAACGAGTCTCAACGATAGAGTGTAGCTCTTTTATATTCGGTAAACGCCAGTCTGAGTGATCTCCAAAACGACTTTTTTCGGCCTGTAATAGCGCATCTTTCCAATTATAATTACTTGGGCTATTAGCACAGGAACTTCCATTCCACTGTTGCCCTTCACTGCAACGCTTCCAGATTAAGCCTGTTTTTGTATCCGTTACCGTACCATCGGTATTATCCATAAACTGAG
>JALVEA010000256.1 GCA_027008665.1 Thiotrichaceae bacterium
TAGCCGTTTTAGGTTGGTTATTTGGGCTACTGGTTTTTATCGCTGTTCTCTATCTTGCTAAAATCTTTGGTGATCGAATTAATGTTTTTTGGCTACTGCGAATCTATGCTTTTACTGCACATTGGGCAGCAGGAGATATAAAATTACTAGAACAACGCTTGGATTTTTTTGCAGATCAAATTTTTAATGTCTTGCAAAATAATAAGCAAGATGAGGTTATTATTGTCAGTCATAGTGTCGGGACAATGCTTGCGGTTATAATTTCCGCACGAGTTGTAAGGAAAATTGATAATAGTCAAGTCAAACAGCGATTAAATATGATTACCTTAGGCGAGTGTATTCCATTATTGAGTTTACTCCCTAAAGCAGCCGCGATTAAAAAGGATTTATGGTGCTTATCATCAACAAAAAACCTCTACTGGATAGATTACACCTCACTTGCCGATGGTGCCTGTTTTCCTTTAGTTGACCCTGTGAAAGTAAGCTTGTCGAAACCGCCGTTATATAAAAATAGACCGTTAATTTTATCAACACGTTTTCACAAATTATTAACAGATCAGCATTATAAGAAAATTAGACGCAATTTTTATAAAATGCATTTTTTGTACTTGATGTCATCAGACTATCGAGGACAATATGATTTTTTTGCCATGACGACAGGAAAACAAGCCTTAGAACAACGTATAAAACAGCAATATCAAGGAAGAAAATAACAATATATCCTTCCTAAAGGAGATCAAAAATGTCTTGCCCTGTTAGACCCGAACCACTAAAACATAAAGCCTCATTATTTTTCACTT
Organism: Thiotrichaceae bacterium; assembly: GCA_027008665.1. GTDB lineage: Bacteria > Pseudomonadota > Gammaproteobacteria > Thiotrichales > Thiotrichaceae > JAGLBW01. The sequence continues at coordinate 801 of JALVEA010000256.1, forward strand.
TCTTTATAAAAAGAAACTCATGGCTAAGCGGTTTATTTGAACGTAGCTATGTAATGAAAACAGGGCGGGTCAAATTACCGGGGATTGAAATTGTTATTGCCAGCGAACTAGCGTTAGTCAAAAAAATAATGATTGATGAGGTTGATAAATACCCCAAAAACAATCTACTGCACAAATTATTAGAACCCTTATTAGGTGAAAGTATTTTCACCAGTAATGGTTGCCAATGGCGCAAACAACGCGATTTAATGAATCCCGCTTTTGTACATGCAAGGGTTGGAGAAGTTTTTGGCTTAATGCAACAAGCCTCTGATGATATGTTAATGCGTTTTTCGAAACTAGAGCAAAATCATACGGTCGTTGATATGGACGCAGAAATGACCTTTGTGACTGCCGATATTATTTTCAGAACCATTATGACAACCAAATTAGAACCCGATGCCGCTGAAAAAATTACCGCCGCCTTCACCCGTTTTCAGCATCAATCGCTTAGAATCACTATGTTACGATTGTTTAATATTCCATTAGCACTGTTTGGTTTTAAAGAACAAAAAAGAAAACAAGCTGCACAGGAAATTCGTCAAACCTTAGAGAATCTTATTCGTCCTCGTTACGATGCAATTTCAAAAGGTGACGATAAACAATGGACTGACATTTTATCCACTCTTTTAGTGACCATTGACCCCGAAACCAATCAGCGTTTTAGCTTTAAAGAAATTGTTGATCAAGTTGCGATGCTATTTTTAGCAGGTCATGAAACCTCCGCAAGTGCCTTATCATGGACATTTTATCTATTGGCGGAATACCCAGACATACAAGAAAAAGCTTATCAAGAAATCAAAAAAACTGTAGGGCAGGGCAAAATTCATAAAGAAGATATTAAAAAACTCACTTTTACTACTGCTATTTTTCGAGAATCATTACGCCTTTATCCACCCGTTGGTTTTATGGCGCGTGAAGCAAATGAAAAAGTAACTTTGCGTGATAAAATAGTCAAAAAAGGAAAAACAGTGATAGTTTCACCGTGGTTAATTCATCGCAATAAGGAGCATTGGCATAAACCGCATCAGTTTGATCCACAACGTTTTTTACAACAGCATTCCCCTCCTTTAAAATCAAAATACCTTCCTTTTGGGATGGGGCAACGTGTCTGTGTAGGAGCGTCATTTGCAATGCAAGAAGCGGTATTGATTATCGCCTCTTTTTTGCAACAATACCGTATTGAAACGGTAGTAGGCTTTAAACCTAAACCCGTAGGTCGCCTCACCATTCGCTCTGAAAATGGCATAAAAGTAAGCATCACTAAACATTTATAATTATTCGTTGTATAATAGCAACACTTTATGAGGACGCTACTTCGAATTTTTCCTTTTTCTAAGAGGATATTTTTTTGGAAATGAAAGAAAGACTAGCGGGATTTTTACTAATGACCGCTGTAGTGCCAATGGCTATTATGGGATATTTGATTATTGTTTACGTTGGATTCTTTTCCAATGTAAAACGTGGACGTGCAGGTGTGCGCGCTTTAGACCACTTTGTAAACGCCGCCGTTTTTAACGGTCACGCATGGGAATCAATCTCCTCACACGCTTGGCGAGTCAAAGACACACACCGCTGGGCACGTTTAGTCATTTGGCTCACCGATAAATTTCAACCCAATCACTGTCAACGAGCCAATAAACGCGAACAACCTATTTTAGATTTAGTAATGAACAAACGTTTACATGAAAAAACAATTAAATAGCAAATCTCACCATCCTTTATCAGCGTAGCAAATAGTTTGCTGGATGGCTTTTAGAAACCCGTTCACACGTTTTACTTAAACATAACCCCCCCACTATTTTGTGAGGCTTATAGGTTAGTTTAAA
>JALVEA010000257.1 GCA_027008665.1 Thiotrichaceae bacterium
GTACTATTATCAAGCCTAAGTTAGGTTTACGCCCTGAGCCATTTGCAGAAGCTGCTTACCAGTTCTGGCTTGGTGGTGACTTTATCAAGAATGATGAGCCTCAAGGAAACCAAGTTTTCTGTCCTATGAAAAAAGTGCTTCCACTTGTACATGATGCAATGAAACGCGCACAGGATGAGACAGGTGAAGCTAAACTATTCTCTGCAAATATCACAGCTGATGATCACTACGAAATGTGTGCTCGTGCTGATTTCGTACTTGAAACTTTCGGTGAAGATGCGCCTCGCGTTGCTTTCCTAGTTGACGGTTACGTTGGTGGTCCAGGTATGGTGACAACCGCTCGTCGTCAGTACCCATCACAATACTTGCATTACCATCGTGCAGGTCACGGTGCAGTAACATCTCCTTCATCTAAGCGTGGTTACACAGCTTATATTCTTGCGAAAATGTCTCGTCTAATGGGAGCTTCCGGTATCCATGTAGGTACAATGGGCTTCGGTAAGATGGAAGGCGGAAACGAAGATAAGATCATGGCTTACATGATTGAGCGTGATGAGTGTCAAGGCCCTGTTTACTACCAAAAATGGAATGGTATGAAGCCAACAACACCAATTATTTCTGGTGGCATGAACGCACTTCGTCTACCTGGTTTCTTTGAGAATCTAGGTCACGGTAACGTCATCAATACATCGGGGGGTGGTTCTTATGGTCACATCGATAGTCCAGCTGACGGTGCTATTTCATTGAAGCAATCTTATCAGTGTTACTTAGAAGGTGCTGACCCTGTTGAGTTTGCTAAAGATCACAAAGAATTTGCGCGTGCATTTGAATCCTTCCCAGGTGATGCCGACAAGCTTTATCCAGGATGGAGAGAGAAGCTAGGCGTACATAAGTAAGTCGCTTGTCTTAGTATGATCTTTGTTTACTATTTGTAAGCAATAAAAAAGCCTTATCTTTTATTGGATAAGGCTTTTTTTTGAGTGTTATTTTGACTCATGAATATGCGCAACAGATGAAATAGGGTGCTATGCTTATAGTATTTCAACAATGGAATACATTTTGAAGCAACAACGCCTCCATTATCTCGATGTTACACGCGGTATCGCTATTATTTGTATGGTAATTTACCATTTCTGCTTTGACTTGGATAATTTTAATTATCTTGAGCTTAATATGGATACCGATTTATTTTGGCGTGGATTTAGAGCGCTTATTATTTCACTGTTTTTAACCACGATGGGAATGAGCTTAGCCTTGACACATGCGCAGGGGATTTGCTGGTCTTGTCTTAAAAAACGTACCTTATTGCTTGGTATATCAGCAATTTTAGTGAGTATTGGGAGTTATTTACAATTTCCAGAATCATGGATTTATTTTGGTATTTTGCATTTTATTCTATTCGCCTCATGGCTAGGTCTATTATTTTTAGGTAAACCTTGGTTATCACTAATCACTGCAATTATTATTTTAATCGGCTATTTTTTAGATTGGTTAGACACGCAAGCATTATTTTCCTTATTACAACAGCCTTTACAACTTCCACCTTATTATACGGAAGATTTAGTCACTGTTTTTCCTTGGTTTGCATGGGTGTTGATTGGAATATTTCTGGTGGATAAAGGCTGGTATGTGTATCCGCAATTACAAGCAAATTTAATCAGTAAAAAAGTAGGATTCTTAGGACGACATTCATTGCTAATTTACATGATTCATCAACCTATTTTATTTGGTATTGTAATGCTCTTTTCTTCATTTCCAAGTCTAGTCTAATATTTTCATTTTGCTAGAATCAAGAGTGGTTTTCTGTCAGTTGCATAAAGTTTTTTAAATCGTATTTAGCTCTCTCCATTTTACTATCCCCATTGATAGACAACCACCAATTTTGATCACCTTGAGGACGAAAACGTACACGATCTATTTCGCAAATGCTATAAATACCCACCCATTGATCGTTGATTTTCAATGATAAATCAGGATTAAACATATAATGCCCTGTTTTCAGTCGTAGGAATAATTTCCGATTATAGCGTTCTTTACGATTCACTTCGTTTTTTGCCAAAATACTTGTGACATAAGCCCGTTTTTTGCGTCGTGGTGGTAACACATCATCAGGGAAGTGTTCAATGGCTTGTAAAATATCACCTGCTTGAAAACCTTGATAATTCAGTATTTTTTTTGGCATCACACGATAAAATAATGAAATTAATAGATTTAGTATGACAAATTCCATTAAGTGATTACCGAGTTTTAGCAAACGCCCTTCAATTTGAATGCTTAAACTATCAGGTCTGAGTTGATGGTAAACGGTACTTAATGCTTGTTTGGCGTATTTTGGATCTTTTGTAGCTTGAGTGAACGCAATTTGTAGTGCATTACGTTGATTATTATCCACTAACTCAGGATCTGGTTCGTGTTCTGCTAAGGTCTTAATTAAATCAATATTGCCTAACCATACCGCGACCATTAACGGTGTTTGATTGAATGGTGTACGATAATCTACACCAAATTTACGCACTTGATTGATGATCGCATTGGGTTTTTTGGCTTGATAAGGCATAAAATATTTTTGCATCAGTAATTTCATGCCCTTTTCAGGATAATTTGCAGGTTTAAAATTAACCGCCGCTAAATCAGCAAGGTATTGTGAATCTTCATAGACTAACG
>JALVEA010000258.1 GCA_027008665.1 Thiotrichaceae bacterium
TAATCATTCCCGATACCACTTCAGGATGAGTTTCTGCATACGCTAGAGCCAGTGTTGACCCCCAAGAGCCACCAGCAACGACCCATTTTTCAATTTCAAAATATTTACGAATTTTTTCAATATCTGAAATAAGATGCTGTGTGGTATTTCGTTGTAATTCGGCATGTGGTATAGAACGACCACAGCCACGTTGGTCAAATAAAATAATACGGTATTTTTCAGGATCAAATAATTGACGATGATAAGCTTCACAGCCAGCACCTGGACCACCGTGTAAAAATACAACGGGTATGCCATCTTCTGAGCCACATTCCTCGACATAAATTTCATGCAAATCATCCACGGGTAAATAAAAATGTCGATTTTCATGGATGGGTGGAAAAAGTTCAGACATGATGTTATTCCTTGTATTTTATTTGAATTATCGAATTTAAGTTTAAATGATAATGCATTACAAATTATTTGCCTATTAGAGTCTCCTTCTTTCTTGGCGGTGATATAATTAAGCTTTATTACTCAAACACTAAGTAGCCTTATGCTCTTTATAAAAACCTCTTTTCTGTTTAAATTATCACTTATTTTCTCAAGTCTCTTTTTTAGCACCTCTGTTTTAGCTAATAATTTTGTTTACCAGTTTGTTCCTGAAGATTTTACCTCTACTGAGTTTATGCAATTGCGGCAGATCAGTAGTTTAGGAATCGGTACACAAAAGGTAAATGGTCTTGCAGTGAATGAATTATCGGCTTTAGCATGGGATGAGCAGAGAAAATTACTTTATGCGATCTCTGATTCAGGGGTTTTGTACCATATTAGACCTATCGTTAAGGAAGGTAAGCTTCTCGAAGCGAAAGTATTGCAGGCTTATCGATTAAAAGATAAAAAAGGCAAGGCATTAAAAGGTAAATACCGTGATTCAGAAGGGCTGTCATTAAAGCGTAATCAACAGGGCAGGGTGAGCGAACTGATTGTTTCTTTTGAACGAAAATTTCGAGTGCTTCGTTTTGATTTACAAGGCAAATTTTTAGGTAAGATCAAACTCCCTAAAGTATTGCGTAAAAAGAAAAATTATCAAAGTAAAAATAAAGGCTTAGAAAGTGTTACCCTGCATCCTAAATGGGGAGTAATCACTGCCCCAGAACGCCCTTTGAAAATAGCGCCTCCACATTATCATACCCTCTATTCAACCACAGGACAGCGTTGGCATTTTAAAGAAAGCTCACATAGAAATAGCTCAGTAACAGGGTTAGAAACTTTAGCAAATGGGGATATTTTAGTGCTTGAGCGTTCTTATAGTGGGCTTTTTAGTGAAATGGTGATCAGTTTGCGCCAAGTTAAACTCTCTGCTTGTAATCAGCAACGACAATGTGAAGTAGTTGATATTGCTGTTTTTAATAGCCTTGATGGATGGCGCATTGATAACTTTGAGGGACTAACACATTATAAAGGCAATCAATATTTTATCGTATCGGATGATAATGAAAGCCCTCTGCAAAGCACGGTGTTAGTCTTATTTGAGATTAAAGAGTGATATAAGTGTTTTATTTATAATGATGTGTTGCGCGTGCAACTGCCCATACGCCAACGGTTTTTACCCCCTGTTTTTTTAATAAATTTGCTAATTCATAAACAGTTGTGCCTGTTGTTACCACATCATCGATTAAAACAATATGCCCAGCGGAGATGGGTTTAATGAGCGCAAAACTATGGCGTAAATTTTTGCGTCGTTCGACCGCATTTAATAAAGACTGTGCCTGTGTGTATTTTGCTCGTCGAATAAGCCCCGTTGATATAGGAATATCGAGTGTTTCTGAAATAGGTCGTGCAATCTCTAGGGCTTGATTAAACCCCCGCTGGCGTAAGCGTTTTTTATGCAAAGGTACGGGGATAATGATGTCAGGTAAAGGGATGGAATGATAAAGAGAATGTGTTTGTAGCGTGGTTAATAATAATTGAGCAAAGATTTTGGCATGGACTAAATGATGTTGAAACTTTAGCTGAGAAACAAGATGCCCAACAGGATAAGCATAATGCAAACTGCTAATAAGATAATCAATCGGAGGCAAAGATTGTTGGCATTGACCGCATAAAGTGTCGTTGAGTTGATTTTTTAAAGGTAAGCCACAACGATAACAACAACATGAAATGCGGGGTAAGTCTTGTAAACAAGGTTCACATAAAGAAATATTAGCCTTTACTTTTTCCCCACATAAAACACAACACGCTGTGAATAAATACATCAAAAACTTTCTCCAGATAAAATATGTTAAAAATATGATCACTTAAAAAGCTATAGAAGAAATACCGAAGGAATAGAGATGTTCTATAATATAACGGTAATCTCTTAATAGGAGGAATGTTCTTAGGAACAACCTCTTAGGCTTGAGATACTAGTAAAAGTAGTCGTGACAGGAAGTTCCGAGTAATAAACCGATACGATATGAAAGATTTATTACTTAAACTTCCTAAATGCAACCGATGATTGGAATTAATTGAATAGAAAGAGGAATAAAGAAATTATGGATTTCAATGCCATTAAGCGAGCTTGTACACGCTTAAATTACCAAGATAAATTACGTCTTGCACAATACCTCACACAAGCGGCTAAAGCGGAAGCACCCATTATAGACAGGAGTTGCGAGGACAATGACGGAAATGTAGATGATGTGACCTATGTACGACAAAGGCTAGTCAAATTACGCCCTAAAAAGAAAAAGGCGGTGATGAACTCTATTCGTACCATGTTTCAGTTGCAAGGAGGTATTTCAGAGGAAGAAATTGAAGTTATTATTAATGAATTAGAATACGACGGCTTTCTCACCGTGGTTGATAATAAAATAATCTATACCTAAGGCTATTCGAGAACCAACTCCCTTTTTTGTGTTGTTATAAAATTTAATGGAATAATGAGTTGTGCCTAGTTATAAGTCAAAAAAACAATCTATAACCAATAAGGAATGTCAGCAAATTCTAAATGATTTTATACATCAAAAGGGAGATATGGGGGCGAAACTTCTGTCTATCTTAGGCGTTTATATTCAACAGTGTCATTATAAAATTTGTCCTTTACGTGCAGAGGATCAGCAAGAGATACTTCAAGAGGTAGCGATTAAGATATTAAACAGATCAAAGCAACTTAAAGGTCGTTGTAGTGGTTGGTTATTTACCATTGTACGCAATGAATATATAGATCATCTACGCCGCAACACGATGTGCTCGCGTATTGTAGTAGAGTCTAATGAAAATAATGAGAAGGATGATTTAATCGAGACAGCACAGAGTCAACAAATCAATAGTTTAAGTCATCAAGCAATGTATAACGAGGCGGATTGTCTGGAGCGTGTTTTTGATTATATTGAAGCACAACCCACGGGTGTAATGGATATTACAATTTATACTGGATATGCAGAGGGGTTAAGTTTTGCAGAAATCGCTAAGTTAACAGGGCGCACAGTAGGAGCTATTGGAAAACGTATATCTAACTTGCGTAAGCGGGCGAAGCAGTTGAGAGAGGAGCTATGTTAGATAATGATAAACAATGGCAAAAGGTTTTATCTGGTAAAAACTTACCTGTCCTTAGAGATGAAGATCAACAACAAGCGGATAAAATTCGTCAGTATTTAATTTGGCGAAAAGTATGCAAAACAGAAGCACAGATCACCCCTGAACAGGCTCAGAAATTTTATCAGCATATCAAACCACTTGCTGATCAACGTCAATCTCAAGCTTCGAAATGGTCGAAATGGCTGAAATGGTTTTTTATTGGGTTAATCACTGTTGCAGTCGCAATAATAGCTGTTTGGTGGTTGTTTATAAAACAATCATCTCCTATAAAAAGCGCAGATCCTATCGGAGCGAGTGAGAGTATATTAAGTGCTATTCCAAGCATTGAAACAAAATTTCACACCGATAGACTGAGTACAGATAATTTATCCACTGATCTTAGTCTTGGGAAAACAGCTAAAATACCAACGATGCTCAGTATACCCGCAGGTTCTTATACAATGGGGTGTCGTGCAGGTTGGGATGATAGATTAGGTGGTTGTCGGGACAATGAACGTCCTGCACATTCAGTTAAAGTGGCAGCTTTTGAATTAAGCCAATTTGAGATAACCGTTGGTCAATTCAAACATTTTATTGCTGCAACAGGCTATTTGACAACCGCAGAAAAATTTTCACAAGGCTGTGTTATTAAAAATCCAGAAACTTCAGGATGGAGCTTGAGTAAAGAGCATAATTGGCGAAAGCCAGGATTTGCACAGTCAGATGTTCATCCTGTGGTGTGTATTTCATGGCTTGATACTCAATATTATATTCAATGGCTGAATAAAGTTACGGGTAATACTTATCGTTTACCAACGGAAGAAGAATGGGAATATGCCGCTAGGGCAAATCAGATAACCGCTTTTTACTGGGGGGGTAAAGCGAATCATAACTATGCCAATTATGCAGGTGTTGATAAAGTAGATATGTGGAAATTTACCTCCCCTGTTGGGCAATTCCCAAGTAATAACTTTGGATTGCATGATATGTTAGGAAATGTTTGGGAGTGGGTTGATAATTGCTGGCGTGAAGATTATCAAAAGAAAATTATCTCAAACTGCAATGAAAAAAATGCAGGCAAAACACGACGTGGTGGTGGTTGGGATAATAGACCACCTAGCATTCGTTCAGCCTATCGGAGTCAGGGGAAAGTTTTAGATCGTAGTCATATTTATGGCTTTCGTATTGCACATGATTCGGTTGCTAGCGATGATTAAACTCCGTTTAGGCATCCTTTATTTTCTAGGTTGATACAGTCTCTATTGTGAAGGAGTGTAAAATTTATCTTATTTACCTCCCCCGATGTCGATAGGCGAGGCGAGCAAATGACACTACAAACGTCCGCCTTGCCTATTAGCAGGGGGATAAGGAAGTTCCAAGCAATAAATTTACCAATCTTACTTGCCCTTTTGTCCCTGCTTGAATCATCTCAATCGTTGCGTAGAATAACTATGCGCCTCTTGAGATACTCCAATCAGGAACAAAAAATCAGCGCAATATGGGTAAATTTATTACTTGAAACTTCCTAAAGATAAATCTTTCACTCCTTATTTTTCTAACGACTACACTGTGCTTGTGATTTTGCGCCATATCTTCTTAATAATTTAATGATTTTATCATTGCCTTGATCTATCGCATAATCTAATGGCATAACGGTTGAACAGTTACGACCCTTAATATCAATATTTGGATTAGCTCCTTTTTGTAAAAGCAATAAAACAACATTGTCATTGCCATAATTTATTGCTTTTTTTAGTGGAATATTCCCTGTTGTGCCTACCTTATTTGGGTTGACACCATTTTGTAGTAGCCATCGAAGCATTTTATAACTATCACTATTGACATCATTATCATGCAAATGATCATGTAGTGGATTATTATTAGCAGTGCTAAGCGGTTCTCCCATGCGTCGTAAAAAAGTAATCGTTTTATATTTATTATATGAAATAGCGCTAGACATTAGGTCTGAACGAGCAGAAGTAAAATTTGCACCTGCTGCGATAAGTTGTTGCATACGTTCTGTCGCACCACGATAGACGGTTGCATTTAGCTCATTATTTAATGTGCTCAAGCTTGTAGTCATATCATTTGGATTGTATGAACCTGATGGATTAAGGCATTTCATTAATAATTTTGCCCTTGCTTTGGTTTCATTTTCAGCCTGAATAGGACGCACAGTACGGCACCAATGATGCTGTCCAGCACCATCAGCATTCCAGCGTAAACCAGAAAACCCACAGCCCGCCGCCTTTTGAGAGCGAAACTGATACACCGCCTTGGCAGAGTAAGTTTTGCAACTATCCGTTGTTGCTACGTGAATGTTCGCTTGACTGTTAGATACCGCAAATAAAAAAGGACAAGCCAGTACGATTGCTTTCAAGTGTAATGTTTTCATTATTTTCTCCTTTAAATTTTAATATTTTCGTTGCTGTTACTTATAAAGACGTAGAAAAAATAAAATCTTTACGGGGTAGGGAGTAATAATTTGAGAATTATTGCAATTTTTGCTGATTTATTCAGACATAATTTATCGATAAAATCGCATTTAAACACCTATACTTCCCTAGCAAGAAAAATAATATTAGAGGGATTATTTGTGTACCAATCTATTTGTACCTTATTAATAGTATGGCTATTATCAGCTTGTTCTACCTACGGGGAAATAAGAAATGAATCTATTAAGGCCAGAGGGATAAAAAAGAGTTATTCTTTAAAGTCTTTTCACGACAAATTTTCTGATAGCGATAGTTTTGTTATTTTATCCTTTTCAGGAGGGGGGACACGCGCGGCCGCACTTGCCTATGGTGTGTTGCAAGCGTTGCGTAATACCTCCTTTGTTAGCAATGGAAAGCCAATGAGTCTGCTTGATGATGTGGATGTGATAAGCTCTGTATCGGGCGGAAGTTTCACTGCTGCCTATTATGGTCTTTATGGTGATAAAATCTTTTATGATTTCAAAAAGGTATTTTTGTATCACCATATTGAAAAGCAAATCCTAAAACGTTTTTTAAACCCTTTTTTCATTATCTCACCACAAGGACGCACCGAAGCGGCGATTGAATACTATCAGCGTACCATTTTTAAATACGCCACCTTTAATGACATGATGCGCCCTAATGCACCCATGATTATTATTAATGCCTCTGATCTCGGATACGGTGTGCGTTTCTCCTTTACTCAAGAATATTTTAATTTACTCTGCTCAGATCTTAGTGAATTTCCTATAGCACGAGCGGTCACAGCCTCCTCCGCTGTGCCACTGGTTTTTAATCCCGTTGTACTTGAAAATCATGATAAATGTGCTAAAAAATCACTAAAAGCATCACACGGGACACAAGATAAAAATAATCTTGAAGTGCAAATGATGCTTAAAGGATTAAATAGCTATGAGAATAAAGAGCATCGCAAATTTGTGCATCTTGTCGATGGAGGGATTACTGATAATCTAGGTCTACGTTCCCTGCATGATATGTTGGAAGTAGCAGGCGGAGCTAAATTTTTAATGAAACAATTAAAGCTACGCGCCCCTAAAAGAATCGTTCTTATTTCTGTTGATGCCTCCACAGAGCCAGAACTGCTTATGGATAATACACGTCGTCGTCCTTCAATAGCCGAAACCATTGGTGCTATGAGTAACGCCCAATTACATCGTTATAATGTCGCCACCGTTGAACTATTAAAAGATCAACTACGACAATGGTCACAGCAATTATCAACCCCCGATAATAAAATTAAACCTTATTTTATTCAGTTGGGTTTTAAGGATTTAAAATCATCTGAACAACAGCAATATTTTAATACCATCCCAACCAGTTTTTCATTAAGTCGAGAGCAAGTTGATAAATTAATAAGCGTAGGACAGCAATTAATACATGACAATCCAGACTATCAGAAATTATTAGGTGATATAAAAGCAGTCTCTAGTCAATGATTTTATGCACGTTCTATAATTTTCATAATTAACTGATGTTACGCAGTCCCTTAATGGAGTGTGGGTTATAGCAATTAGCTAAATTTGTAACTCGTTGATTCTTAATGCATGGGTGCGTAACATCAGTTATATCTACCAAGTCACGACAACACAGATAGAAATTTTACAAAAGAAGAACTTCTACAAATAGAGAAAGTTCAAATTTTTGCAGAAATTTTGATCTCTCAATTTAAACTTTATGACTTCAAAAGTTTAGAAGAGAAAATCGCATCTTATAGATTTATTTAGTAGATTAGCTTCTAATTAATTCTACTCTGACCCCAATTATTTGTGATGGGGAAATATGCCCCGTCGCGCTAAATTTGGAAACAAAACAATTATTGGAGATATTATGATAGAAGTAGCATCACTACACTACGGTGTAATTTTTAAAAAGGCATTTTCAAATCCCGATATTTTTAAAGCATTTGTAAAAGATTTTCTAAATATTCAGTTAGAGATTACAGAGGTGGAGACAGAAAAATCGTTTGATACTCCTGTTGGTAGTATTAATAGTCGTTTTGACCTATTTGCAGAAGATAAAAAAAATAGAATTATTGTCGATATACAACATGTCAGAAATGCAGACCATTACCATAGATTTTTACACTATCACTGCTCTGCTCTACTTGAACAGGTTATTAAATCAAAAGATTATCGTCCAAAATTGGAAGTATATACCATCGTCGTCTTAACATCAGGGGATAAGCATAAGAGAGATATCTGTACGATTGATTTTGACCCAATTGATAGACATGGAGTAAAAATTGGAGAAATTAATCACAAAATAATATACCTATGCCCAAAATATGTCAGCAGTGATACACCCGAACCCTATAGAGAATGGCTAAGAGCAATCGATGATAGTTTAGATGGAGAGGTAGAGATAAAGAACTACTCAAAACAAATAATCAAAAAGATATTTAACCTAATCAAAAAAGATAAAACAACGCCAAAAGAGTATGCCAGAATGAAAGATGAGTATTCAGATGAGTTAGTTAAGCAGGAGAAATTTGAGGAGGGGAAAAAAGAGGGAATAAAAGAGAGTAAGATTGAAATTGCCAAAAGCCTATTAGATGTCTTAGATATTGAAACAATATCTAAAAAGACAGGTCTTGGTGTTGAAGAGATAGAAAAGTTAAGAGATTTATTAAAAAGTGGAGATTAAACAAATAACTAGACACCCATTAATCTATCTCAATAATTAGCTGGACGGGGTTTGTAAGCCCGTCCACACGTTTAGTTTAAACGCAACAAAGCCTCACAGTTTCCATAAAAATCAGTTTCAAAGCGTAAGCCTTGTGCAGATTCCGTTTGGAAGTAGTCTATTGAATTTTTTAGATCAAGCCATAGAGATTCATTTATCAGTAATTTCATTGATATGGTTACGTGTTCTTTTTCTGAATTCTTCAAGCGTGTAGCTCTTAGAGTCCCCAGCGTCGAGAGCATCTGCTCTACGTATTAATTCATTATTCCATTGATCTGCGTAAGCCATATCTGCCAAGTCATGGCTGGCATCGATATATGTTTTTGTTACTTTTTGGAATTTTTCAAGCTTGGTTTTTAAATGATGATTATTAAGCTTGGTACGTTCATAATCTGAAATAAGCACTTCATAGTCACTAATCAATTTTTTAATTGCTCCTGATGAAGTGTTTTTCCCTACTAAATATTTTATTCGCTCCAATGCCTGTAGCTCATTATCATCTAATCGTATTGTTAATGCCATAATGATCGCTCCTTTTCTTTATTTTCGTTTTTATCACTTAAAATGCAATCATTTTTTTGTTTTTTATTAGCTTGGAATTGGTTTTTACAATCATATAAGTATTAGTCTATAGGGGTAGCGCGGTAGGCTGTCTGCGCATCGCCAGCCGACAATATAAAGCCTTAATCTTTTTCTCCTACATTTAACAAACCTATAGACGTTCACTTATTAAATTTCATCTTAATGACTGAAAAGCTGAAGCTTTCACTCCTTTTCTCAGGAAATTATTTGAAAAACTATAGGATATCTATAATTATGGGCGTCCTAAATATTCCTCTCTGACCCCAATTATATCGCCTTGTTACCATGCGCTACAGCCTGTGGAGCGTGGGAACTAGAGAAACCGTAGGATCGGTGGAGTTTATGTAACCGATCATTTTATAGCACGGTTTTGGTCGGTTACGCAAAGCTTCACCGACCCTACGTCACTCATAAACCATTTTTCCCCCAATCAATAATAGAAGGAAAAATGCGATCCAGTGTGCATAACTCTCAACCCAACCGAAAACCCCCTTCCCCCCGAAATATCCGATTAAAGGCATTAACGCTTGAAAAAGACCAAAATAGATAGAAGAAAGTAATGCCAGCGTTTGCGTATTCTCGGCTTTTTTTGAACCAAGACTTATTGACACAGCAAAA
>JALVEA010000259.1 GCA_027008665.1 Thiotrichaceae bacterium
CCATAAATTCACTGCAACGACATCGTCGATATAGACAAAATCACGTCGTTGTTCGCCATTTTCATAACCATCAATACCTTCAAATAATTTAGCCACCCCTGTTTGATTAATTTGATGATGAAAATGAAACGCGGTACTCGACATACTGCCTTTATGTTGTTCACGAGGGCCGTAAACATTGAAATAACGAAACCCTACGATTTGATTTTTTGTCTGTTGTTGAAAGCGTCTTATATACTGATCAAACTGAAATTTTGAATAAGCATACATATTAATCGGTAGCTCATTAGCGCGTTCTTCTTTAAAGACTAAGCCTGAGCCATAAACCGAAGCTGAAGATGCGTAGAGGTATTGTGCATTATGTTGATCACACCAATGTAATAAAGATTTGCTGTAATCATAATTATTTTCCATAATGAATTTGCCGTTCCATTCTGTTGTTGCTGAACAAGCTCCCTCGTGGAATATCGCTTGCACATGACCGCCGAAATCCTCGTTATTTTTAATACGCGCAATAAATTCTTCTTTATTCATATAATCTGCAATATCAAGATCATTGATATTCAACATTTTTTTACCATTGACTAGATTATCAACAAGTAAAATATCCCTCTCACCACGATGATTAAGCGCTTTTGCTATATTACTGCCAATAAAACCCGCACCACCTGTTATTATAATCATTTGTTTTCCTTTGTGTTTTTTGTAAAATTGATGCAAAGAAAACCCCTCTGTATTTAGTTGAGGGGTCGTTAATGCTAGGACAATTCAATGTCCAAGTTTAAGTGGGTGGTCAAACTTAGCCAAATATTGCCTGTAACATATAAAAGAATACAATTGATAAGATTGCCCCAGCAGGTAGGGTGACCACCCATGACATAAAGATATTACCCATGACACGTAGATCAATGGCAGCGATTCCTCGTGCTAAACCAACGCCTAAGATTGCACCGACTAAGGTTTGGGTGGTAGAGATAGGTAGCCCAGTATAAGAGGCTAATACAACCGTGGTTGCGGCACCGATTTCAGCAGAAAAACCACGGCTTGGGGTGAGTTCGGTAATATTCTCCCCAACGGTTCTGATGACTTTATAACCTAAGGTTGCTAAACCAATCACTATACCCGTTCCACCGACGAATAAAACCCAGCCAGGTAATTCTGATTTGGAAGCGAGTTCACCACTTTGTGCAGCACTAATGACGGCTGCCATTGGACCGACGGCATTAGCAACATCGTTAGAACCATGGGCAAACGCCATTGCGGAGGCGGTAAAAATCATTAAAATGGCGAATATTTTTTCAACATTAGCAAAATGAAAGCGTTTTTCTGAAGCATCATTGAATTTAATACGACGGATTAATAGAATACCAATAAAGGCAATCATTCCTCCTATCAGAACGGCATAGACAAATTCCATACCTCCATGAATATCAATACCAACGTGTTTCAAGCCTTTTTTAATCGTTACCAGCGCAATCACAAAACCAACCATAAACAAGTAGATAGGGCCAAATTTGATTGCATTTTTGAGTGGTTCAGTGGTGTCAATAACAAATTTCTGAATACTCTTAAACACTGCAAAGGCAATCGCTCCTGCAATCATCGGTGAGACAATCCAGCTTAGTACAATATTACTAACTTTATCCCAGTGAACCGCATTGACATCGATTCCAACCGCAGCAAAACCAATTACTGCTCCTACAATACTGTGTGTGGTTGAGACAGGCCAACCTTTTAAAGAGGCGATAAGTAACCAAGTCCCTGCGGCCAATAAGGAGGCTAACATCCCCCAGATCAGCAAATTGATATCACCACCAAGGGCATCCATTGAAATGATGCCTTTACGAATTGTGTTTGTAACCTCTCCTCCTGCTAAATATGCCCCCACAAATTCAAAAAAAGCGGCAATAAGAACGGCTTGCTTAATTGTTATGGCTTTAGAACCAACCGATGTTGCCATTGCATTAGCAACGTCATTTGCGCCAATGCCCCACGCCATAAAAATACCAAAAACAGCGGCAAGCGTGATATAAATCGTCATTGTACTAGAGAAAAAATCCATTTAAATCAACCTCTTATATTGCTAACATCAATTGAAGTCTACTACCTACTTTTTCGGCATTATCTGCAACATGACCGACCCAATCAATCAGACGATAGGTAAACATTACGTCGGTGGGGCGTAAGTTATCCTCCAACTCGTATAAAATCGCTTTTAGTTTATTCTGAATACGGTCAGTTTCTGATTCAGTACTGCCTAATTCTTTTAGCATATTTTCAACATGCTCAACTTCACGCCCGCGAAAACCTGATTCTAGCAATTCATCTAATTCATTAATCACAGCTAATGCTTGCTTAACAGTATTAATAGATTTAGCAACAAAATCAGCGAAAAGTGTTTTCATTTCCTCTGGCAAAGTCATTTTGCGCCCCGTTATTAAACGTGCAATAGCTTTACCTTGATTGGCAATCTGATCTTGCATTAATAAAACATCCAAGAGATCACGGCGATCAATGGGCATAAATAACCCTCTAGGTAAATTATGTCGCAATTCTTTTTTCAATAAATCAGCTTGATGTTCTCCTTTTACGAGTGCTTCTGCTGCTTCTGCAATTTTGTCTTGATTGTGTTTATTAACGCCCTCAAATAAAAGT